>CAZDXK010000110.1:2187-5715 GCA_964509215.1 uncultured Actinomycetes bacterium
CCGAACGCCCTCGGGACGATCGGGTTCATGGTCAGGGACTACGCGAACTTCGGGTTCGACCGGGCCGACGTGGTGGTGGCGGTGGGCTACGACCTCGTGGAGTACTCCCCGGTGCGATGGAACCCGAATCGGGACAAGCGGATCGTGCACGTGCACCGCACGGTCGCCGAGGTCGACGCTTACTATTCGCTCGAGGTGGGGCTCCAGGGCTCGATCGGAGAATCCCTCGACGCGATCGCCGGGTCGTCCAACATGCATGCGATCGTGGGCGCGGTTCCCCCGGTCCGCGGCTTGGTGCGCGAGGAGTTGGAGCGCGGCGCGGCCGACGACTCCTTCCCGCTGAAACCCCAGCGTCTCGTAGCCGACATCCGGTCGGCGATGGAGCACGAGGACATCGTTCTCTGTGATACCGGTGCGGTGAAGATGTGGATGGCGCGCCTGTACCCCACGTACCGGCCCAACACCTGCCTCATCTCCAACGGTTTGGCCACGATGGCGTTCTCGCTGCCGGGGGCGTTCGCGGCGAAGCTCGTCCATCCGGAGCGGAAGGTGCTCGCCGTCATGGGCGACGGAGCGTTCCTGATGAGCGCGGCGGAGATCGAGACCGCGATGAGAGAGCACGTTCCGTTCGTGATCCTGGTCTGGGTCGACGGCGGGTACGGGCTGATCGGCTGGAAGCAGGACATCCATTTCGGGCGGCAGGCGGCGGTATCGTTCGGGAACCCGGACTTCGTGCAGCTCGCGGAGAGCTTCGGGGCCCGCGGGTATCGGATCGGGGCGGCCGACGAGCTGCTGCCCACCCTGCGGAAGGCGCTCGACGACGACGTGGTCTCGGTGATCGCCTGTGCGGTCGACTACCGTGAGAACGCGCGCCTGATCGAACGGCTCGGAGCCCTGACCGAGCCGATCTGACGGGGCTCAAGGTCCCGAGCCCTCGCCGGCTTGAACGCAGGGGCCGGTAGAATCGAAGATCCGACCTGAACGACCCTCAACTTCCCGGAAGGCCTGATCCCTTGGTACTGGACAAGATCGCGCACCTCGGAGAGGGGCGCAAGCGGAAGAACCTGGAGTCGATCGCCCAGCTCGTGCTGACCTACGAGCCGGAGTTCGAGGATCTCTCCGACTTCGAGCTTCTGGCCAAGACCGCCGAGTTCCGTCAGCGCGTGGAGAACGGCGAGTCGCTCGACGACCTACTGCCCGAGGCGTTCGCCGTAGTGCGCGAGGCGTCGAAGCGCTCGACAGGCAAACGTCATTTCGACGTCCAGGTGATGGGCGCAGCCGCGTTGCACCAAGGCAACATCGCCGAGATGAAGACCGGTGAGGGTAAGACGCTTGTCGCGACCATGCCGGCGTACCTCAACTCGCTCACGGGCAAGGGCGTCCACCTGGTGACCGTGAACGACTACCTGGCCAAGCGCGACTCGGAGTGGATGGGGCCGATCTACCGGGCCCTCGGCGTCCAGGTCGGTCTGATCCAGTCCGCGATGACGCCGTCGGAGCGCAGGCCCGCATACGGCGCGCCCATCACGCATGGCACGAACAACGAGTTCGGGTTCGACTACCTGCGCGACAGCATGGCGATGCGTGTCGAAGACTGCGTGCAGCACGGCTATCAGTACGCGATCGTGGACGAGGTCGACTCGATCCTCATCGACGAGGCGCGAACCCCGTTGATCATCAGCGGCATGGTGGCCGACAGCGCGAAGTGGTACCAGACGTTCGCCCGGATCGCTCCCCGGCTGAAGCGAGACGAGGACTACGAGGTCGAGGAATCCAAGTACCAGGTCGCGGTCACGGAGTCGGGTGTGGCCAAGGTCGAGGAGCTGCTCGGTATCGAGAACCTGTACGAGCACGTGAACACGCCGCTCGTGCACCACATGCAGAACGCGCTTCGCGCCAAGGAGCTCTACAAGCGCGACGTCGCCTACGTGGTCGTCGACGGCGAGGTGAAGATCGTCGACGAGTTCACCGGACGCGTCTTGGAGGGCCGGCGCTACTCGGAGGGGCTGCACCAGGCGATCGAAGCCAAGGAGGGTGTCCGGATCAAGGAAGAGAACCAGACGCTCGCCACGATCACGATCCAGAACTACTTCAAGATGTACGAGAAGTTGTCGGGCATGACCGGCACGGCGAAGACGCAACAGACCGAGTTCGAGTCCACGTACAAGATCGGGGTCATCGAGATCCCGACGAACCGCGACATGATCCGCGCCGACAACCAGGATCAGATCTTCAAGAACGAGGAAGCCAAGTGGAACGCATTGCTCGAAGACATCATCGAGCGGCACGAGCTCGGTCAGCCGATGCTTGTCGGCACGGTCTCCATCGAGAAGTCGGAGCTGTTGTCCACCAAGCTCGATCGCCGCGGCGTCCCGCATCATGTGCTGAACGCGAAGAACCACGAGAAGGAAGCCATGATCGTCGCCCAGGCCGGTCGCAAGGGCGCCGTCGTGGTCGCGACCAACATGGCCGGCCGAGGCGTGGACATCCTGCTCGGCGGCAACCCCGAGTACCTGGCGCGGCAGGAGATGGCGTCACGCGACTGGAACAACGACCGGTACCTCCTCTTCGAGATGGACGACGAGGAACGTGCCGCCTACGAAGCCGAGTACGAGCCCATCCTGCAGAAGTTCCAGGCGCAGACGGACGCCGAGCACGACGAGGTCGTGGAGCTGGGTGGGCTCTACGTGCTGGGGACGGAGCGCCACGAGTCCCGGCGGATCGACAACCAGCTGCGCGGCCGCTCCGGACGTCAGGGCGACCCCGGCGAGTCGGCGTTCTATCTCTCGCTCGGGGACGACCTGATGCGTCTGTTCGCGAGCGACAGGGTCGCATCGATCATGGACCGATTGAAGTGGCCCGACGACGAGGCCATCACCGCCAAGATGGTCACCCGCGCCGTCGAGAACGCCCAGAAGCAGATCGAGGAGCTGAACTACGAGCGTCGCAAGAACGTCCTGAAGTACGACGACGTGATGAACCACCAGCGCGAGGTCATCTACGGCGAGCGCCGCAAGATCCTCGAGGGACACGACTTCGGCGAGCAGGCGCGAGAGATGGCCGAACAGGTCGTCGGCAGCACCGTGCGGCAGTACTGCAACCCCGACGTGTTCTCTGAGGATTGGGATCTCGACGCGCTGTTGGTCGCGCTCGGCGAGGTCTATCCGGTGACGTCCACGAAGGCCGACATCGCCGACGTCCACGACGCCCACGAGCTCGAGGCGCTGCTCGTCGAGGAGGCCGTGACCGCGTACGACGCGAAAGAGGCGGCCGTCACGCCGCCGGTCATGCGGGACCTCGAGCGGATCGTCTTGCTGAACATCACCGACACGAAGTGGCGCGAGCACCTGTACGAGATGGACTATCTCCAGGAGGGGATCCATCTCCGGTCGTACGCACAGAAGGATCCACTCACCGAGTACCAGCGCGAGGCCTACGACATGTTCTCCGAGCTGACCGACTCGATCCGAGAAGACTTCGTGCGCTACATCTACCGGGTGGAGTTCGTGCGGCCGGAGGCGCAGCAGG
>CAZDXK010000111.1:0-5707 GCA_964509215.1 uncultured Actinomycetes bacterium
CCGCGCTGATGGGCTGGATCGACACGGCGAAGATGGCGGGCTACGCGGTCGGGCTCATAGACCGCGGACGAGGGAACGGCTGACCACGCTACGGGCGGATCGGCCGTTCGTCGACGATGACGAACGTGGTCCTAGGTACGCCCTCAGCGTGCTCGTCCACGGAACCTACGAAGTCGGAGCGCGTTCAGGACGACGGTCACGCTCGATCCCGCCATCGCCGCCGCTGCCCACATCGGGGTGAGAGCGCCGAACGCCGCCAGGGGGATCATCACGACGTTGTAGCCGAAGGCCCAGACGAGGTTCTGCCGGATCACCCGGTAGGTCTTTCGGGCGAGCTCGAGGGCGTCGGCTACCGAGCTCATCGTCCCGCCCAGCAGGTTCACGTCGGCGGCTGCGAGCGCCACGTCCGTTCCCGTCCCCATGGCGATCCCGACGTTGGCCTTCGCGAGCGCTGGAGCATCGTTCAGGCCGTCGCCGGCGAAGATCACGCGACGGCCCTCCGCCTGGAGCCTGGCTACCTCATCGACCTTGCCTTCCGGAAACACCTCGGCGAGGACATCGTCGATGCCCGTCGCCGCGGCGATCCCTGCGGCGGTGGCTCGGCGGTCACCCGTCACCATCGCGACGCGCAGACCCAGCGCCTTCATCCGACGGATCGCATCGGCGGCCTCCGGCTTCACCCGATCGGAGACGCTGACGAGGCCGTAGGGAACGCCATCCCGCCACACGGCGAACGGGGTCAGCCCAGAAGACGCGAGACGGTCGGCCTCTGCCTCGAGCGCCGGAGGCAGGCCCACGGGGCGCCCGACCCGAACCTCCTCGCCGTCGACGAGCGCATGAGCCCCGGCACCCGGTTCAACCCCATACTCCGTTGCCTGCGGGACCAGGGTCCCCCGCGAACGGGCCCCTTCGACGACCGCCCGAGCGATCGGATGCTCCGATCCACCCTCGGTCGCCGCCGCCCACCCGAGGACCTGCTCCTCGCTCGCTCCGTTCACCGCGATCACGTCCGCGAGCATCATGATCCCTTCCGTCACGGTCCCGGTCTTGTCGAGCAGGATCACGTCCGTCCGGCGGGCGGCTTCGAAGGTCTCCGCACCCTTGAACATCACGCCGAGCTCGGCGGCGCGGCCCGTTCCCGCCATGATCGCGGCCGGCGTCGCGAGGCCGAGGGCACATGGGCAGGCGATCAGGAGCACCGCGACCGAGTGAAGGAGGGCCGCCCCCGCGCCTACATCCGCGAGGGATACCCAGCCGGCGAACGTCAGCGTTGCGATGACGATCACGATCGGAACGAATACCGACGAGATCTGATCGGCGAGCCGTTGCACCGGCGCCTTCGACCCTTGAGCGGCTTCGAGGAGACGCGCGATCTGGGCGAGCTTGGTGTTCGAGCCCACCTTCGTCACGAACACGATCAGACGGCCGTGCCCGTTGATCGAAGCGCCGACGACCTCGTTTCCAGGCTCCACGTCGGCCGGCACGGACTCGCCGGTGAGCAGGGAGAGATCGACCCAAGACGTCCCTTCCTTCACGACCCCGTCGGCCGGGATCTTCTCACCCGGTCGAACGACGACCACGTTGCCTGGCAGCAGATCTTCGATCGACACCTGTCGCTCTCGGCCATCAACCAGGATCGTCGCTTCCTTCGCGCCTCGCTCAAGGAGAGCGCGAGCCGCGTCGCTCGCCGCCATCCGCGCGCGCGCCTCGAGCACCTTGCCGAGCAAGATCAAGGTGATGATCACCGACCCCGTATCGAAGTAGTGCTGCTCACCACCGGACAGGACCGACTGGACGCTGTAGCCGTACGCTGCGAGCGAGCCGATCGCGACGAGCGTGTCCATGGTCGTGGTCCGATGCTTCGCGGCGCGGGCCGCCGCGCGGAGGAACGGCCTACCCGAGTAGAACTGGACCGGTGTGGCGAGGGCCCAGGCGAGCCACATCGATGCCGACCACGCCGGGACCGCGAACGTGAGGACGAGCACGGCGATCGTGAGCGGGGTAGCGACGAAGAGCCGGCGAAGGAAGAACCGTACCTCCTGTCGGGGATCCCGCGCCGCGACATGCAGGTGGGCCCCATAGCCCGCCTGCTCGACGGCTGCGATCAGGGATCCGATCTCGGGCGTCGTGGCTCGGACCGTCGCGGTTCGGGTCGCGAGGTTCACCGCCGCCGAGCGAACCTCGTCGATCCCACCGAGCGCCTTCTCGATCCTGTTGACGCAGGACGCGCACGTCATACCCTCGATGTCGAGGACGACGTCGTGCTCGTCGGTCCGGGTCGCCACCGCCGTCACTTCCCCGCGAGGCGCGCGACCGCGGCCATGAGCTCTTCGACCTTCTCGTCACCGTTCCCTTGTTCGATGCTCTCCTTGACGCAGTGTCGAACGTGGTCATCGAGAAGTCCGAATCCCACCGCCTTCAGCGCAGCCGTGACCGAGTTCACCTGCGTGAGGATGTCGATGCAGTACTTGTCCTCGTCGACCATCCGTTGGAGTCCGCGCACCTGTCCTTCGATCCGGCGCAGACGGTCTTGCAGCGCCTTCTTGTTCATCGCGTAGCCGTACACGTTCACGCCCTCCTTGTTGAGACTGGCCTACGAAGAGCTGCCCGCGCCTGCTCTACATATGGCGCTCGGACGGGTCGAGTCCGAGGAAATGCTCAGGGTCGGCTCGGAACGAGTCCATGCAGCGCCCGGAACAGAAGTAGTACACGGTGCCATCGTGTTCCCAGGCGGCCGCAGCCGTCTCTGGATCCACCGTCATGCCGCACACCGGGTCGGTCATCGTCGCCGCCCTCCTGGCGTTCGCTCGGATGTGCGCACTATACCTATAGGGGGTATAGGTGTCAACGGTCCGCGCATGAGGCACGGCCGAGGGCCGTTCGCGCATGCGGCGAGCTTCCTGCCCGTCAGGCGTCGTAGAAGCCGCCGCCGGACTTCCTCCCCAGCCGGCCGCCGGCGACCATCCGGCGTAGCAGCGGCGGGGGCGCATAGCGCTCCTCACGGAACTCCGCGTACAGCACCTCGCCGATGCTCAGCATGGTGTCCAGGCCGATCAGGTCCATCAGCGCGAGTGGACCCATCGGATGCGCCAGTCCCAGATGGATCGCGGTGTCGATGTCCTCGCGGCTCGCGAAGCCCTCGTCCAACAACCTGACCGCGTCGAACAAGTAGGGAACCAAGAGTCGGTTCACGATGAATCCCGCGTGGTCCTTCGACCGCACACAGGTCTTGCCCAGCACGTCGGATCCGTAGCTCCGGACGAACGCCAACGTCTCATCCGACGTGGTGAGCGCCGGCGTCAGCTCCAGCAGGGCCATGACAGGCGGTGGGTTGAAGAAGTGCATCCCAACGACGCGATCCGGCCGCCCGGATGCGACGGCGAGCTCCACGATCGGGATCGACGACGTGTTCGAGGCGAGCACGACGTCGGGTCGCGTCACCTCGCCCAACGTGCGGAAGATGGCGAGCTTCGCCTCGACGTCCTCCGTCGCCGCCTCGATCACCAGGTCCGACCCGCCGAGACCCGCCAGGTCGGTGACACCTCGGATCCGGCCCAGCAGCGCCTCGGCCTCGGAGGGATCGAGCTTCCCGCGCTCGACCGCCCTGCCGACCGAACGCTCGATGGAGGCGCGGCCACGAGCCACGAGGTCGTCGCTTCCTTCCACGTACGTGACATCCGCCCCTGCCCGCGCCAGCACCTCGACGATGCCGGAGCCCATCAACCCGCAGCCCACGACCCCCACGTGCCGAACGTCGTGCGGATCCACCGACCTTCCTCCCCCTCGCGCTCGCCGGCCGCAAGCCTACAATCCAACGCATGAGCGCTCGACGCCGGCTCGCGACGCTGGGTATCGCCGTCGGCGGCGTGCTCGCAGGCCATTGGCTCACGTACCTGGCCGTGGCGCCGGTCGCCGGCTCTCGCGCCGCGATCCTGCACGAGACGGGTCACGCGTACCTCGGGATGGCGAACGACCTCGCGTTGGTAGCCGCCCTCGCGGCGATGGCCGCCATGTTCATCGGGCAGCTCACCGGCCCCATGCCGGCAGGGCAACTCAAGGGGATCACGGCCCGTGTCGTTCGGTTCCAGGTAAGCGCGTTCGTCTTCCTCGAGGTGCTCGAGCGCGTGACGGCGGGCTCTCCACTCGCCGATCTGATCCATTCCGGGATCCTGCCCATCGGTATCGCCGTGCAGGTCGCGATCGGATACGTCGCGGCGCTCGTGATCCGGTGGCTGCTCCGCACGGCCGATCGCGTGGCCGCCGCCTTCGCGCGGGCAGCGCTCCCTGCCCGCCGGGGCGTTCCGCGTCCGCTCCCGCCGGAGCCGATCTTCGCCCATGCCGGGCGCCACCTCTCCGCGGCCGGCGTCCGCGGTCCCCCTTCCTCCGTCTGATCGCAAGCCCTCGCGCCGACCGGCGCGAAGCTGAACGACGGAAGGAGGCGCGATCCATGCGCATGAGCGCGAAACTCGGGGCGGCGTTCTTGTCGGCGGCAGCCGTCCTTGCGCTGTTCCCGAGCTCAGCTACAGCGCATGCCGAACGTCGTGTTGGCCCATTCGAACTCGAGATCGGATTCCTCGACGAGCCCGCCTACATCGGCGTCCCGAACGCCGTGTTCCTCGATCTCTCGAAAGGGGGCGAACCGGTTACCGCCCTCGGCGATGACGTGTCGCTCTCGCTCGGATTCGGAGACCAAACATCCGATCCGCTCGTGTTCGATCCGCTCGAAGAGCCCGGTCAGTATCAAGCGCCGTTCGTCCCGTCGCAGGCCGGGGCGTATACGTTCGCGTTGTCCGGCACGCTCGACGGTGTGAAGTTCGATCTCTCGGTGACTTCCGGACCCAAGACATTCGATGAGGTGCAACACCTCGCGGGGACGACGTTCCCCCGGGTGCGATACCCCACGAACGCCGAGCTCGCAACACGCGTCCAGCAAGAGTCGGACCGCACGTCGTCGGCCGTTACCGCCGCGACGACCGCGGCGACGAAGGCGAAGGAAGCAGCCGGCAGGGCGAAGACCGTGGGGATCGTGGGGATCGTCGTGGGCGCGATCGGACTGATCGTCGGCGCTGTCGCCCTTTCGGCCGCCAGGAAGCGCGCGTAACGCACGTGTTGTCGCACGGGGGAACCCCCGACGAACAGGTCGCGATGGTCACGATCGTCGCCGGCCTGTGGCTCGGCTGGGCGGGCGTGACCCGCATCCGGGACACGGGGTTCCCCAGTCTGCCGATGGGAGGCGCGTGGAGCCTCGCCGTCGCCGGTGCGGTCGTCGTCATCGCGGGCCTCGCGCTCCCCCAGCGGTTCATGCGGCCCAACGCCACCCCGACGGCCACCCCGTCTGGGGCTCGCCCATCCTCGACCGCCATGCTCGCGATCGACCGACCCTCGGACGGGCAGACGGTGTCGGGCACGCGGGTCGTAGTCGTGATGACGCTCGACGGCGGCCGCATCGCGGATTCGGCCAGCACGACGCTCACCCCGGAAACCGGCCACATCCATCTGTCGCTCGACGGGAAGCTCGTCTCCATGACGTTCGGGCTCGTTCAGCTCGCGGACATCCACGGTCTCCCCACCGGCGAGCACACGCTCGAGGCGGAGCTCGTCGCCGCCGACCACGGGCCGTTCGATCCGCGTGTGGTCGCGCAGACGACGATCACGATCGGGGGCGGACCGTGACGCGCGTCACGCGGTTGCTGCTCGTGCTCGGCGT
>CAZDXK010000112.1:0-5651 GCA_964509215.1 uncultured Actinomycetes bacterium
CGGCGCCGAGCCGCGGGAGGCGCTGATCGCGATCGCGCGATCCCTCGCCGGGCCGCGGCCTGCCGAACTGCCGCCGCTCACGGGCGGCCTCATGGGCTACCTGGCATACGAGGCGGCGACCCTCCTGGACGGCCACCCTGCGCCCGAGCCTGCCGACGCTCCCTGCCCACCCATCGGATTGTTGGTGATCGATCGCGCCGTGGTGTTCGACCACTGGCGTCAGCGGCTCATCTTGGTCGCGCACGTGCCCGCCGGGGCCTACGACGAAGGCGTCCGTGCGGTCCACGACCTGTCCGCGCGGATCGCTTCGGCCGAGGCGCCGCCGCTCGCTCCGTGGGTCTCCCCGAGAGGCCCGCTCGACGACGGCGAGACGAACATGGCGGACGAGGGCTACCGCTGGACCGTGTCGGCGTTCAAGGAGCACATCCTGGCCGGGGATATCTATCAGGGGGTGCCCTCCCGGCGTGTGACGTTCGCCGCTCCCGAAGGCGGCTTCCCCATCTACCGCCGCCTCCGCGTGACCAACCCGGCCCCGTACATGTTCTTCGTGCGGATGCTCGGGATGGAGCTGGCCGGGTCGTCGCCCGAGCCGCTCGTGCGCGTCGAGGGCCGGCGTGTATGGGCGCGACCGATCGCCGGCACCCGGCCGAGGGGTCAGACCGAGATCCGCGACCGCCTCCTCGAGCACGAGCTGCTCGCCGACCCGAAGGAACAGGCCGAGCACGCGATGCTGGTGGACCTGGCCCGCAACGATCTCGGCCGTGTGTGCGTCGCCGGCTCCGTGCGGCCGACCGAGCTGATGGAGGTCGAGCGGTTCACCAAGGTGATGCACATCGTCTCGACCGTCGAGGGCGAGCTCCGCGAGGAGCTCCATCCGCTCGACGCGTTGGCGGTGACGTTCCCTGCCGGCACCGTGACCGGCGCGCCGAAGCGCCGGGCGATGGAGCTGATCGCCAAGCACGAGCCGACCGCGCGCGGTCCGTACGCGGGCGCGGTGGGCTACCTCACGTTCGCGGGCGACCTCGACTTCTGCATCACGATCAGGACGGCGGTCATCGTCGACGGTCGCGTGTCGGTGCAGACCGGCGCCGGGGTGGTCGCCGACTCCGACCCCGAGAGCGAGCTGCAGGAGACCAAGGCGAAGGCCGCGGCGCTGCTTCCCGCGGTCGCCCCAGGCGACGATAGGCTCGACGGCGTGCCAGGGAACATGGAGGGGCCCGCATGATCCTCATCGTCGATCACTACGACTCGTTCACCTACAACCTCGTACAGCTGATCGAGAGCCTCGGTCGACCGACGGAGGTCGTGAAGTCCGACGCGGAGCCGGCGGACGCGCTCGTCGAACGGAACCCCGATGCCGTGATCCTGTCGCCCGGACCCGGCCGCCCCGAGGACGCGGGGGTGTTCACGTCGTTGCTCTCTCTGCTCCCCGACCGAACCCCGGTGCTGGGTGTGTGCCTCGGCCACCAGGCGCTCGGCGTCGCGTGCGGAGGGGTCGTGGACCGCGAGACGCCCGTCCACGGCAAGGCGTCACTCGTCTTCCACGGAGGCAAGGGGATCTTCGAAGGCGTGACCGACCCGTTCGAAGCCGGCCGCTACCACTCGCTCGTCGTTCTGCGGAAGCAGCTCCCCGACGAGCTGGAGCTGACGGCGTGGACCGAGGACGGGCTCGTGATGGCCGCGCAGCACCGTTCGCTCCCCCGCTACGGCGTGCAGTTCCACCCGGAGTCGATCCTCACCCCCGAGGGACCGCGGATCGTCGAGAACTTCCTGGCGCTCTCCCGTTAGGGAGCGGGACAGCGCGGACCGTAGGCGAACTCGGCGGAGTCCGGCGACACGCGGCAGCCGGACTCGTCCACCGCGACGAACGCGCCCGCCGGG
The DNA here is from genome assembly GCA_964509215.1 of uncultured Actinomycetes bacterium. Lineage (GTDB taxonomy): Bacteria > Actinomycetota > UBA4738 > UBA4738 > HRBIN12 > JBBQVZ01. The sequence continues at coordinate 1,882 of CAZDXK010000112.1, forward strand.
ATCGACTTCAGCTCGTCCATCAGGTCATTCGTCCACCGCGAGTTCACCTCGCCCTGGAAGTACCAATCGCTGCCGTTGTCGGCGACGATCAGCCCGTAGTGCTTCATCGCGGCGAGGATCACCTTCGCGTCGCCGCTGAACCTCGACACGTCGAACCCGGCCTTCAGTCGGAACCGCGCGCCCATCGGCGGGCAGCGGTCGTCGCTGCTCCCCGCCTGATGGCGGGCCGGCCAGAGGTAGCGCCGGCTCGTGCAGCCGACCGTGAACCGGATCGCGTGCTCGATCGCGCCGGCCCTCACTTCGTCCCAACGCACCAGGCCCGGGAAGATCGGCAGGCCCGCCGCGTCGGCCGACGTCCATGTGGCCGGGCGAAGGTCGTTCGCGCTCGCGCCTCCCAGGTGGAAGATCACACCGCTGCCGGCCGCCGGTTGACCGTCGTTCCACTCCGCCGCGAACAGCTCGTAGAGCGTGCACGAGTCTCGATCGATCATCAGCGCGTGCCGGTCGGAGCCATCCTCGATGTGGGTGTCGGGACCGAACGGGTACGGACCGGCGTCGCTCTCGGAGCCGTATCCGAAGTCGATGAGCGCCTTGGGATGCGACCCGTCCACCACGTCGAACGGCAGCCCGTACGCGGGCGGGCCGAAGTCCGGGTGAAGCAGCGTGGAGCCCGCATGCGTCGACCGCTTCCAGACCTTGCTCTTCGTCGCGACCGGGAGCTTCGAGACGTCCATGTTCCAGACGTTGTCGTCGGGGAAGACGCGACATGAGCTGCCGGGCACCGGGGCCCTCGTCGGCATGCGAGACGCCGAAGCGGACTGGAACGTGGCGGTCGCGAGCACCAGGACCGCGGTGGCGGCGATTCTTCGGATCCTCCCCCTCATGCCTCGCATCATCGGCATCCCGCCGGCGGGAAGTTGAGTCGGAGGAGCGGTTCGGGATGGAGCTAGTCTGACCTAGACTAGCTCGTCTTCGCTCTCGGGAACGGCGGCCTTGGCAGCGGCGATCTTCTCGGCCTCCGCGACCAGGCGCGTTACGAACTGATCCTCCGGGATCTTGTCCGTGACCTCACCGTTCACGATCAGGAAGCCCTGACCCTTCCCCGCGGCGATCCCCAGGTCGGCTTCGCGCGCCTCGCCGGGCCCATTCACGACGCACCCCATCACGGCGACACGGAGCGGCACCTTGATGCCCTTCTTCTCGAGCGCATCGTTCACCTGCTTGGTGAGGCCCAGGACGTCGACCTCCGCGCGACCGCACGACGGGCATGCCACCAGATCGAGCCCGCGCTTGCGCAGACCGAGCGATCGCAGGATGGCGGTTCCGACCTTCACCTCCTCCACGGGATCGTCGGTGAGCGACACCCGGATCGTGTCGCCGATGCCTTCGGCCAAGAGTGCCCCGATCCCCACGGCGCTCTTGACGCCGCCCATCGGCATCGGGCCCGCCTCGGTGACCCCGAGGTGCAACGGGTAGTCGCACTTCTCCGCGAGCTGCCGGTACGCCTCGATCATCACACGCGGGTTCGAATGCTTCACCGATATCTTGATGTCGAAGAAGTCCTCGTCCTCCAGGATCCGAGCCTCGTTCAGGGCGGACTCGACGAGCGCCTCAGGGGTAGGCTTCCCGTACTTCTCGAGCAGGTCCTTCTCGAGCGAACCCGCGTTCACACCGATCCTGATCGGGACTCCGCGACCCTTGGCCTCGCGGGCGATCAGCCGGACCTTGTCCTGATACTTGATGTTCCCCGGGTTGATCCGCAGGCCCTGGATACCGGCCTCGAGCGCGGCCATCGCATACTTCCACTGGAAGTGGATGTCAGCGACGACGGGAACGGTCGACTTGGCCGCGATCGCGGTCAGCGCCTCGGCGTCCTTCCAGTGCGGGACCGCCACGCGAACGATGTCCACGCCGGTGGCGACCAACGAGGCGATCTGCTGCAGCGTTGCGTTGATGTCCGACGTCTTCGTCGTCGTCATGGACTGGACGCTGATCGGGGCGCCGCCGCCGACCGGCACATCGCCGATCATGATCTGCCGGGTCGTTCGTCGCGCTTCGGGCATCTGCATCGAGTCTCTCAGAGCCCGAACACCTGGAAGGTGACGCGGCGCTCCTTCGGCTCATCGAGCTCGACGAAGATCAGGCGCTGCCACCGTCCGAACCCCGGTTCGCCGGCCACGACGGGGATCGCGTGCGACGTCGCCGACAGCAGCATCGCCTTCACGTGCGCGTGGCCGTTCTTCCGCTCGTCCTCGTGCATGTTCTGCGTCCGGATGTCGAAGTCGTCGTGGGCGTAGTAGATGCCCTCGTGGGGGATCAGCTCGGTCAGGTGGCGTCGGAAATCCGCCATGGCGCCGTCCTCCCACTCGTTGATCAGCAGGGCGGCCGTCGTGTGCTCGCAGAACGCGATCGCCGCGCCGTCGGTCACCCCGGCGTCCTTGATCGCACGCCGGAGATCGTCGGTCAGGTCCAGGTATCCGTACCGCTCCGATGCCATGACCTCGACGGTGATCGTCCTCGACCTCACGGTTCCCTCCTGTTCTTGGCCGGGGGCGCGACCGGCAGGTCGAACGTGAACACGCTGCCCCCGCCGAGTTCGCTCTCGGCCCGGATATGGCCGCCGTGCGCCTCGACGACCGAGCGAGCGATCGCGAGTCCGATGCCGGTGCCTCCGTCCTCGCGTGATCGCGCGGGATCGGCGCGATAGAACCGCTCGAAGAGCCGCGGCAGGTGCTCCGGCTGGATGCCGACACCCGTGTCGGCCACCCGCACCTCGACGGAGCCGTTGCGCCGCTGCGCCGAGACCGTGACGGCTCCGCCGGATGGCGTGAACCGCACCGCGTTGTCCACCAGGTTGAACAGCACCTGATGCAGGCGCTCGCGATCGGCGTCTACCGGCGGAAGGTCGATGGGCAGCTCGCTCTCGACGACGACGCCGCGGTCGGAGCGCGCGACCTCGATCTCCGAAAGAACCTGGGTCACGAGCGGCGCGAGGGGGGTCTCCTCGCGAAGGAGCGGGAGCTCGCCCGACTCCAAACGGGAGAGCTCCAACAGTTGCTCGATCAACCTGCCGAGTCGCTCCGTCTGCGACAGCATCACCTGCAGCGTCTTCGGATCGGGCTGCTCCACGCCGTCCAACAGGTTCTCCAGGTGCGCCCGGATCGCGGCGATCGGCGTCTTGAGCTCATGGGACACGTTGGCGACCAGATCGCGACGGGACTGCTCCAGGTTCTGCAGCTCGGCGCTCATGCGGTTGAACGCGGTCGCGAGCTGCCCGACCTCGTCGCGCGACCGCGTGTGGACCCGCCTGGAGTAGTCGCCGGTCTCCATGACACGGGCGGCGGCCGCCATGTCACGCAGCGGCTGGGTCATGCCGCGCGCCAGCCAGCGAGCCACGACGAGCGCGATCCCTGCCGCCAACGCGCCCGCCAGGAGGAACTTCCACCAGAAATCCGTCAGGAAGCGGAACGTCTCGCCGACGCGGGCCAACACTCCCTCTCCGGGCGCCTCCTCGACGGCGTAGATGAGCTCGACGACCTGGCCCGACCGCACCACGGGGATCACCGCGTACTCGACCTCGCCCGTGCTGCCCACGTGAACCATCCCGTCGGTGAACAGCGGCAGCGGCGTCTCGCCGTCCGGCGTGGTGAGCGGGGCGCTGTTGGGGCTCGTCCGGATCACCGAGATCTCACCCGGGGTGCTGGTCAGGGTCCCGGCCGCCGCACGCCGCGCGACGCGCAGGAGCGTCAGCCGGTCCGTGTCCTGCGACG
>CAZDXK010000113.1:0-5626 GCA_964509215.1 uncultured Actinomycetes bacterium
CGGACATCGTCGTACTGGTCGTAGCGGCCGACGACGGCGTGATGCCTCAGACCGTCGAGGCGCTCGACCACGCGAAGGCAGCCGGAGTGCCGATCATCGTCGCGGTGAACAAAGTGGACAAGGATGACGCCGACCCGGTTCGCGTGCGGACGCAGATGGTCGAGTTGAGCATCGTTCCCTCGGAGTACGGCGGTACGCATGAGTTCGTGGATGTGTCGGCGAAGACGAAGGTCGGTCTCGACTCGTTGCTCGAGACGATCCTGCTCGTCGCCGACCTCGAGGAGCTGAAGGGCGATCCGACCGGCCACGCGCGAGGCGCGGTGATCGAGGCCCACCTGGACAAGGGACGCGGACCGGTCGCCACCGTGCTCGTTCAGAAGGGCACGCTGTCCGCCGGCGACGCGCTGGTCTGCGGAACGGCATTCGCCAAGATCCGGGCCATGCAGGACGAGAACGGCTTGTCGCTGATCCACGCGGGGCTGTCGAAGCCGGTGCAGATCTTGGGATGGAGCCACGTGCCGAGCGCCGGCGACGACTTCCGCGAGGTCGACGACGAGCGCGAGGCTCGCCACATCGCTTCGGAGCGCGAGGCGAAGATGCGGGCGGCGGAGCTGGTCATCTCGCGGCCGCCGACGTTGTCGGACCTGATGCGTCAGGCGGAACGTGCCGAGGTCCCCGAGCTGAATCTGATCGTCAAGGCCGACGTCCAGGGTTCGCTGGGGGCGCTCTCCGACGCCTTGCTGAAGTTGCCGCAGGAGGAGGTGCGCGTGAACATCGTGCGCGCGGCCGCCGGTGGCATCACCGAGGACGACATCTCGCTCGCGCTGGCGTCGAACTGCATCGTCATCGGGTTCAACGTCCGTCCGGACAAGCAGGCAAGGGACCTCGCCGAGAAGGAAGGCGTCGACGTCCGGCTCTACCGAGTGATCTACGACGCCATCGATGACATCAAGGCTGCGCTCTCCGGCATGCTGAAGCCCGAGCAGCTGGAGAAGCACCTCGGCACGGCCGAGGTGCGGGCGACGTTCCGCGTGCCGAAGCTCGGCGTGATCGCTGGGTGCTACGTGACCCAGGGCGCCATCACTCGTGACGGCAGAGCGCGCGTCGTCCGGGACAGCGTGGTCGTCTACGACGGCAAGGTCGCGTCGCTCCGCCGGTTCAAGGAGGACGTCCGCGAGGTGGCTACCGGCTACGAGTGTGGCATCGGCATCGAGAACTTCCAGGACATCAAGGAAGGCGACCTCATCGAGGCATACGAGGTTCGCGAGGTCGCGCGAACCATCTGAACCCATGCTGGTCGCGCTGCAGCGGTTCGACCTGCGGATCCCCGGATGCGGCTCGCTCAAGCAGAAGCGCCACGTCCTGAAGTCCCTGACGAACGCGATCCGCTCGAAGTTCAACGTGAGCGTGGCCGAGGTCGACCACCACGACCTGTGGCAGCGCACCACCCTCGCCGTGGCCGCCGCCGGGGCGGAGGGATATCACGTCCGCAAGGTCATGCAGCAGGTGGAGCGGTTCATCGAGGCGTGGGGCGGCGTGGAGGTCATCCAGACCGAGCTCACGCTGCATCATCCGGATGAGTGACGTGCCCGTGGCTCGGCGCCGGTACGCTTGGGAGATGCCCCAGGGACCGAGGATCGAACGGGTCGGCGAAGAGTTCCGTGAGATCTTGGCCGAAGAGATCCCCAAGCTGAAGGACCCACGCATCGGGTTCGTGACCGTCACCGGGGTGAAGGTGACGGCCGATCTCCGTCGCGCGTGGGTCTACTACACGGCGCTCGGCGACGACAAGGAGCGCGCCTCCACGCGAGCGGGGCTCCGCTCGGCCGTCCCGCGGCTGCGTGGGGTGATCGGCAAACAGGTCCGGATGAAGTTCCTTCCGGAGCTCGCGTTCGAGGAGGACGCCACGCTGGAGCAGGCGGCGAAGATCGACCGGCTGATCGCACGGCTGAACGCGGCTGAGGGGGACGGCGATGGGGAGGGTGGGTTCGATGGATGAGCTGGCGCGCGCCGCGGACGTCCTCGGGTCGGCCACCGAAGTCGCCCTCGCCTGCCACCTGAATCCGGACCCCGACGCGCTCGGCTCGATGCTCGGGCTCGCGGCGTTCCTCCGGCAGCGCGGAACCGCGACCGTGTGCTCGTTCCCGAACGAGCCGCTCGTACTGCCGCGCTGGGCGGCGCTTCTCCCCGGGTCCGAGGATCTTGTCGAGGTGGCCGACTACCCCGACGCCCCGTCTGTCATGGTCACGTGCGATTGCGCGGCCTTCGACCGGCTCGGTCCCCTCGGGCGGGCGGCGTCCAAGGCCGGCGAGCTCATCTGGATCGATCACCATCGTTCGAACGACGGGCTCGGCACGATCCCGCTGATCGACCCCGCCGCGTCGTCCACATGCGAGGTCGTCTACCGGCTGATCGACGCGATGGGCGGCCCGATGCCGGATGAGACCGCCGTGTGCCTATACGCCGGGCTCGTGACCGACACGGGCCGGTTCCAGTACGAAGCCACCACGCCGGAGACGCTCCGCATCGCCGCCACGCTCCGCGAGCATCCGTTCGACCACGCGCGGCTCGTTCAGGCGCTGTATGAGGACAACCTCGCCGGATACCTGCGCGTCGCGGCGGTCGCGCTGGCGAGGACGAGCTTCGTGCCGGAGGCGGACCTGGTGTGGACGTACCTGACGCGGGCCGACCTGTTCGACGCGGGAGTCGGTCCTGACGAGACCGACGACCTGATCGACCTGATCCGCACGGTCCGCGACGTGGACGTCGCGGCGGTGCTCAAGCAGCAGCGGGACGGACGGTTCAAGGTCAGCACTCGCTCACGAGGCTCCCACGACCTCGCGACCGTCGCCGCCGCCTTCGGCGGCGGCGGACACCGGCTCGCGGCCGGCTACACATCGGAGCACGGTCCGGCGGGAACGATCGTGCGGCTGATCGCCGCGCTGCGAGACCCCGTTCCCACCCCCGGTCCGTGAGCGACCCCGAGGGCCTGCTCCTCGTCGACAAGCCGGGAGGAATGACGTCTCACGACGTCGTCGACGTCGTGCGCAGACGACTCGGGACACGCAAGGTAGGGCACGCCGGGACGCTCGATCCCATGGCGACGGGGTTGCTCGTCCTGGGGGTGGGCCGGGCGACCCGGCTGCTGCGGTTCCTCGGGGCGCTCTCCAAGACCTACGAAGGCACGGCGCGGCTGGGGGTGGAGACCACGACGCTCGACGCCGACGGTGAGGTCACCTTCGAGCGTCCGGTGACGGCCACCGAGGATGAGATCCTGGCCGCGATGACGTCGCTCGTGGGCGATTCCATGCAGCTGCCGCCGGCGTACTCGGCCGTCAAGGTCGGCGGCCGCAAGCTGTACGAGGCAGCCCGGCGCGGGGAGGTCCTGCAGGCAGCGCCCCGGCCGATCCACGTGGACGCGTTCGAGCTGATCGGGCTGCGCGGGCCGGAACTGGACTTCCGTGTCACGTGCTCCGGCGGCACCTACGTGCGGGTATTGCTGGCCGACGTCGGTACGGCCGTCGGGAGCGGTGCGCATCTCACGCGCCTGCGACGAACGGCGATCGGCGCGCTCGAGACGACCGACGCGGTCGAGCCCGAGCGGGCGGATACCCTCCTGCCGATAGAGCGAGCGGTCGCGCACCTTCCCCGTCTGGAGCTGACCCCCGAGGAGGCGATCGCCGCGAGCCACGGCCGGATCCTCGGTCCCGCCGGGCTCAAGGGACCGTACGCGGTTCTCGCGCCCGACGGAAGGCTGGTCGGGGTCTACGAGGACGAGGGGACGAAGGCGCGCCCGCAGGTGATCCTGGCGCCCGCGCCATGACGGCGCTGGCCACCGCGTCATTCCCTCCGTTGAGCCTCCGTTAGACCCTCCGTTAGGCTCCGATCGGATGGGCGACGTAGGCGAGGTGGGGGAGCGCTCGGGCCGCAACGCGTGGCGCTACGTCTCGTTCGCCATCTCGCTCGTGATCGTGGTCGGGATCTTCGTGTTCGCGATCCCGAAGTTCGCCAACTACAAGGCCGTCTGGGCGTCGATCAGCAGCCTCACACCGCTCGAGCTCGGGTCCCTCTTCGCGGCCACGATCTTCAACCTGTTCACCTACTGGTGGGCCAACATGGCGGCGCTGCCCGGCTTGACGCTCCGGCGGTCCGCGGTCTCGACGCAGACGACCACGTCCGTCGCCAACACGCTGCCCGGGGGAGGGGCGATCGCCGTCGGACTGACCTACACGATCCTTCGTTCCTGGGGTTTCTCGGGCACGGACATCGCCTTGTACGTCGGCGTGAGCGGCATCTGGAACATCTTCATCAAGCTGGCCCTGCCGGTGCTGTCCATCGTCTTCCTGGTCATCCAGGGAAGGAGCAGCGCCGCGTTCGTCTCGGCCGCCCTGATCGGCCTGGCCGTGCTGGTGGGTGCCGTCGTGCTGCTCGCGGCGGTCTTCAAGAGCGAGGCGCTCGCCCGTCGCGTCGGCGACCGGTTGGGGCGTGTCCTTTCGGCCTTCCGGCGCCTGTTCCACAGGCCACCCCTCACCGACGCCGGCGAGCGTGCGGTGAGGTTCCGCTCAGACACGATCGTGCTCGTGGCACGCCGCTGGCTGACGCTCACGTGGACGACCCTGCTCAGCCACCTGGCCCTCTACGTCATCCTGCTGCTCTCGCTACGTCATCTCGGGATCTCCGAGGCAGAGGTGAGCGCGGCAGAGATCTTCGCCGTCTTCGCGTTCGGCCGCCTGATCTCGGCGCTCCCGATCACGCCCGGAGGGCTAGGCGTGATCGAGCTCGGCTACATCGGCGGGTTGGTCGCGGCGGGAGGCGACGAGCCGGCCGTCGTGGCCGCGGTGTTGCTGTTCCGGACGCTCACGTTCGCGATCCAGATCCCGCTCGGTGGGCTCACCTACGTCATCTGGCGGGCGAACAAGAGCTGGCGTCGCCAGGCGCCCGACGAGGACGGCGCTCAGACGTCGGCGGCGGTCTCCGGCTGATCCACCGGCCGGCCGAGCACCAGCGTCGCGATCTCGTTCGCCAACGCGAAGGTTCCCAACGCGATCCCCGATCCCAGCAGGACGCCGGCGACGACGTCGGAGAACCAGTGGGCGTTCAGGTAGACGCGAGACAACGCCATCACGGACGCGAACGCGACGGCGATCCACTCCCACTTCCGCCGCGTGGCCCCCGCCGGCAGGAACGCCAGCACCATCGCGACGGCGGTCGCCGCGCCCGCGGTGGCGTGGCCTGACGGGAACGAATATCCGATCGTGGTCACGAGGCCGGCGAGCGGGCGGTCGCGGTGGAACCACGACTTCAAGAGCGTGAGGACGAGCTCGGAAACGGCCCACGTGACGATGAACGCCGAGGCACGCCGCCACCACTTGTGCGCCAGGAGATAGATCGACGCGATCGCGCGGAGCGGGATCGTTACGACGCCGCCTCCCACCACGTTCAAGAAGCGGAACAACCAGGTGAGAGGCGTGACCCGGATATGGTCGACCGCGTCGTAGATCTGCTGGTCGAAAGGACCGACGAACGGGAGCGAGGTCTGGGGCGCCACCGGCGGCGGGTGTCTCCCGACGGCGACCAGCACGAAGACCAGGGAGGCGAGCAGAGCGAGCGCGAACCAGAGCGCGCG
>CAZDXK010000114.1:0-5618 GCA_964509215.1 uncultured Actinomycetes bacterium
CAGGCTCACCACCGAGAGCGCCGTCAAGCCCTTCGTGCCGCTCGCAATCCCGAACTGTGTGTCGATCGTGTTGGAGATCTCGTGGCCTCGATCGGCCGATCCGTACGCCTTCGCGAGCTCGATGCTGCCGGAGCGGTCGACGCGCACGACGCCGGAGAACCCGGTGTCTTGGGCCATCGAGTCGATCGCGTCTTCCAAAGCCTGCATCTAGCAGACTCGGGATTATAACTTTGATGCACGGTAGCCGCTCTCGTGGGTGTACGCTACTCCCCGACGATCGTCGATGTGGGACGGTGGTCGAAGGGGGTTCGCTGCTATGCGGGGACGGGTCACGAAGTGGCAGGTGGGCATCGCGCTTGCGCTTATCAGCCTTGCAGTGGGATGCGCCGCGTGGGCGGACTCGCGCCCGGACGTTTCGGCGGTTGCCGCTCGCGCAGGACGGGCCGACGTTGTGGCGGTAGTCCTTTACTCGGTCGCTGTCGTCCTAGCGGTCGCCGCTGTCGCTGTGCTGTCATGGGATTGGATCAAGCGCCTACGAATCCAGTCCCCTGTTGTACGCCGAGTCTCACGAGAGCAAGAGCAGGCGACACCGGATGAGTTGCCGCCACCTGACCCACCATCGCCGGAAGAAGTCGTCATGTCTCTTGTAACGCAGCACAGTTTTTCCCTTGAGGAACTCCATACGCGGTCGGGACTTGGCATGGGGTTCCTGCAAGCGTTCACCAACGTTGCTGTGGAAACGGGCGAGATAGAGAAGACCGATGAAGGGCACTTCGTCGCCGCGCCGGCAAGCTTCGGCGGGACGGGAGAGGTTGCGCTTGCGCTTGGCGTCGTCGCTGATGGGGAAAGCACATCGTTCGACGGAGGCGGCATCCATGAAGGCTCTTACCACGTTCTTCTCACAGACGTTCTGATCACCAACCGGGAACCCCGTCGCGTCAGCCTCATGCCGTACATACACATCATGGTGACTCCCGGAGCGTTCGGGGCCGGAGCCTACTTCCCCGCTCAAGCCGAAACCAAGCCGTATCCCGGAGATGCACGTCTAGGCGAATGGCTGTTTGGCCCCATTGAGATTGAGCCCGACTCCAGCAAGCGGGGCTATCTGTGGTTCACCATTGGTGAGGGAGACATGATCAACATCAAGGGCGATCCCAAGACCGTGTTTAGCCAGGCAGGACACCTGAACCGTCTGGTTCTACGAGACATGGTGAGCGGTAAGAAGAAATACACGGAAGTTCCAACCCTTGGGTACGTCCACATGGACCTATGAACTCATTCAGCGGTCAGGTCGTCGTAGGTGAGCGTCTCGCCCTTGATGAGCGCGATCAGCGTGTCGCGAAACAGGAACGGGTTCTCCCGGTTGTTGAACCGGAACTCGAACTCTTGCAAGTAGTTCGGCAAGTGCTTCTCGCTGAGCTTGTGGTAGCTCCCGATTACGGCACGGTCGAACAGGCTCCACGCGCTCTCGATAGTGTTGGTGTGAACGTCGCCCCGAACCCACTCGTCAGCGGAGTGGTTGACCGACTCATGCCGAGCGTCCCCGATCTTGACACCCCGGTAGACCTTGTGAGCGTCGGTGTAGAGGGCTTCGGTGTCCTCATCGACATGCTCAGCGAGGAAGCTACGAACCGTTGCACGATTCGCAACGGCACCATCGACGGCACGGACCCGGAGCTTGCCACCGCGCTCGATAGCACCGAGGACGACGGTCTTGTTCTCGAACCGTGCCTTGGCGCGCTCGCTCCGCGTTCCCCTAGTGGTGACGACCTTGCCACCGATGTACGTCTCGTCGGCCTCCACGATCCCGCTCAGCGTCTCCCCGTCCCCGACCATGGTCGAGCGGATGCGGTGACAGAGATACCAAGCGGTCTTGTAGGAGACACCGAGCGTGCGCTTGAGTTGGTTCGCACTGACGCCCTTCTTGGCCTCACACATCAGGTAGGTGGCGAGGAACCACTTCCACAACGGCAGGTGCGAGTCGTGGAAGACGGTCCCACTCTTGACCGAGAACCGAGTACGGCACGTGTTGCAGTCGTACTGGTTGCGGGTAGTGATCCGGGAGATGGAGTCGGAGCCGCAGTCGATGCAGCGGACACCGTCAGGCCAGCGGAGGACTTCGAGGTAGGCGCGGCACCGATCCTCGGACCCGTAATCCTCGATCAGCTTCACGAGGTTCATGGACCCGCGCTCGCGGTTGACCTTGGTGTTGTGTGCCTTGCTGGTATCAGCCACTGAAGGAGACCCCCATGCCACGACCGAAGAAGAAGGACCCTAAGGAGTGGACCACCGACGAAGCGATGGAACGGCTGTTCCCAAAGAAGGTGCGAGAGCGCGTCAAGAAAGCAACGGAGGAACCGCCGAAACCCCAGGTCAAGAAGCCGAAGTAGCTCATTCTAGAGGATGGATTACCGTGCGTCAAGTAGATAAATCCCAGCAGACTCTATAGAGTCTCGAAACGGGTACCGTCGGGAAAGACGAGACCGAATCGGTCGGCCAGGATCGACAGCCGCTCTTCGGGAGTAGCGACTGTCCACCGTTGCGTTCCGTCCGGACGTTCGACCCTGAGCTCGTCGTCGATCATCATCCAGCGCTCATCGACGCCCGACCGCTGCGCGACGACCTTCGTCACGAACGGCGAACGTGGCCACGTCGACGTGTAGTGGTTGGCGACCTCGTAGTCGACCGGCAACTGCGGCTCTTCCGTGAACGCGTAGAGGTCCATCCACCCGTCGGAGCGGAGTCCCCGCAGCACCCTGACATCGCTCTCCTCGATCAGCCGGAACGCCCACGCCCCCTGTCGAACAGGCTCGTGGGCGTCGAACGGGATCGGATCCAACAGGGTGTCGCCGCCGAAGCCCACGTCGGCCAGCAATCGCGTTCCGGCGATGTCGACCGCCAGGATCATGTGGGTCCTCGGTGTCGACCGGTCGTCGCCCATCCGCACGCGTGCGGCGAGACGGGTGACCTCGAACCCGAGTTGCTCCAGGACGGCCGCGAACAGGGTGTTCTGCTCGAAGCAGTAGCCTCCCCGCCGTCCGTGAACCAGCTTCGCTTGGAGGCTCTCGAGGTCCAACCGGATCGGGCGGCCGAGCAGGATGTCCAGGTTCTCGAACGGGATCGCCAGCACGTGCCCCCGGTGGAGCGCGGTCAGGATCTCGATGGTCGGATCGAGGCTACCCGAGTAACCGACCCTCGCCAGGTATGCCTCGAGGTTCAGATGATCCAGGTCCTCGGTCACGGCTCCAGCTCGGCGCGCGGGCCCTCCTGATGGCTGTAACGCTCCTCGCCGAACGGCTCGGCGTGGATGTGATAGCCCCGAACCTCCCAGAACCCGCGCTTGTTCTTCGCGCTGAACTCCAAGCCGGTCAGCCACTTCGCGCTCTTCCACGCGTAGCGCTTCGGCACGACGAGCCGGAGCGGCCAGCCGTGCTCGCCGGTCAGGTCCTCGCCGTGGTTCTTCCATGCGACCAGCACGTCCTCGTCGGCCATGGCCTGCAGCGAGAGGTTGGACGTGTACCCGTGGGCGCAGTGCGCGATCACCCACTTCGCTTCGTCCGTGGGCTTCGCCATCTCGAGGAGCGTGCGGAACGAGACCCCCTCCCACGTGTTGTCGAGCGTCGTCCAACCGGTGACGCAGTGCATGTCCGCGTCCACGGTGACGTTCGGCAGCGCCCGCAACTCCGCGTACGACAGCGTGAACGGGCTCTCGACGAGTCCGGAGACCTCCAGGTCCCAGTTCGTCCCGTCGAACTTCGGGATCGGGCCGTAGTGCAGGACCGGCCACGTCTTGACCAGGCGCTGTCCCGGAGGCACGCGGCCGGCGATCTCCTCGGGGTAGTTCTTGGTGAACAGGCCCATCAGATCTCCTTCACGGCCGAGGCGATCGTTCGCCAGGCATCGAGGGCGAAGGCGAGACCGTCGTCGTCGACGTCGACGTGCGTGACCATCCGGACTTTGCCGGAAACGAACGTCGCTCCAACGCCCAGGTCTCGGAGCCGCTCGATCGTGGCGAGCGGCTCGAGTCCCACCGCTTCCGTGTCGGCATAGACCATGTTCGTTTCAACCGTTCCGAGATCGACCGTGCCGGGCAGCAGCTCGGCGAGGCCATCGGCCAGTCGCCGGGCACGTGCGTGGTCCAGGTGGAGCCGTTCCGGGCCTTCCTCGAGCGCGATCAAGCCGGCCGCCGCCATGATGCCGGCCTGCCGCCACGCGCCGCCGAACAGGATCTTCAGCCGCCGAGCCTCGCGGATGTGTTCGCGCGCGCCGCACACGAGCGAACCGATCGGCGCTCCGAGCCCCTTGGAGACGCAGAACATCATCGTGTCCACCTCGCGGGTGTACTCCGACACGTCCACGCCGGCCGCGACGGCAGCGTTGAAGATCCGCGCCCCGTCCAGGTGGATCGGCAGCCCGTTGTCGTCCGCGACCTTGCGGATCGCGCGGAGCTCCTCGACCGGCATGACGGTGCCGCCGGCGTGGCCCACCGTGTTCTCGACCGCCAACAGGTCGACGACCTCGACGTCGTAGGGGTCCTCCGCCTCGACGAGCTCCCGCGCGAGCTCGGCCGTCATCCACGCCTTCGAGCCGGGGTCCCCGGTCCGGAACGTGATGCCCGACAGGACCGCCGACGTCATCAGCTCGGTGCTTGCGACGTGGGCCCCCGTCGTCGCGGCGACCAGATGGCCCGACCCCGTGACGTGCAGCCGCACCCCGATCTGGTTGGCCATGGTGCCGGTCGGCACGTAGAGCGCGGCCTCCTTGCCCATGACGTCGGCGGCGCGTTCCTGCAGCCGGTTGACGGTCGGGTCGTCTCCGAACCAGTCGTCGCCGACCTCGGCCTCGGCCATGGCCTTGCGCATGGCAGCGGAGGGAGCGGTGACGGTGTCCGAACGGAGATCGACCCGGTAAGCAGCCACGGCCGCGTCAGTATAGGAACATCGGTTTGCCGTCGACGTGGCGGATCTTCGGCAGGTAGCTCTCCGGGTCGTACAGCGAGTCGACGTCGACCCGCTTCACGCCCTGACGCGTGACGTCGAGCGGCACGTTCACGTAGTTGCCGTTGCGGAGCGCGACCAGGCGCCCGGTCGTTCCTTCGATCACCAGATCGGCCGCCATCACCGCGTAGTTGATCGCGACCATGAGGTCGAGCGAGTCCGGGCTCCCGGACCTCATCAAGTAGCCGATCTGCTGGTAGATGACCCCGTCGCCCGTGACCTCGTGCAGCAGCTCACTCGTGACCTGGCCGACGCCGCCGAGCTTGCGGTGACCGTACGCGTCCTCGCGGCCGCCCTGGACCATCTCACCGCCGATCATGGTCGCGCCCTCCGAGATCGTCATCATCGCGTACCGGCTGGGGTTCGCATGCTTGTCCGCCGTCAGGAACGCGGCGAGCTTCTCGATGTCGAAGGGCACCTCGGAGATGACGGCCCGATCGACACCCGACAGGTACGCGGAGACGAGCGAGGTCTCGCCGCTGTACCGCCCGAACACCTCGACGATGGCCAGACGCTCGTGCGACCCGGCGCTCGTGCGCAGTTGATGGATGAAGATAACGGTGCGCGTGATCGCGGTGGAGAACCCGATGCAGTAGTCGGTCCCGTGGACGTCGTTGTCCA
>CAZDXK010000115.1:0-5617 GCA_964509215.1 uncultured Actinomycetes bacterium
TCGTCGCCGACAACATGCTCGCCGTGCTCTTGATCCTGGCGGTGGCGTTCGCGGTGGTGTCCGTGCGAGGTCTGCAACGCGCCGAACGGGAGGGTGAGCTCCGCGAAGAGACGGAGCGACGCTTCCGAGCGCTGGTCGAGCAGGTCCCGGCGATCACCTACACGTGGAACCCGACGGCAAGCGACCACGACGTGGCCACCACCTACATCAGCCCCCAGGTGGAGCGGATCCTCGGCTTCACCCCGGAGGAATGGTTGTCGTCTGCGGAGTTCTGGAACGAGCGTATCCACAGCGACGATCGCCACCGGGTGGTGGAGGCGTCGGCCCGCGCGGACCGCGAGGGCACGTCGTTCCACGAGGAATATCGCGTCATCGCGAAGGACGGCCGGATCGTCTGGGTCCGCGACGAGTCCTGGGCGGTCGCGACGGATGCCAGCGGACGCCCTGAGCGCATGCAAGGGGTGATGTACGACATCACCCGGCAGAAAGAGGCCGAGCAGCGAACCCAGGACGCCGAGAACCGATACCGCACGATCGTCGAGCGCGTCCCCGCGGTGGCCTACACGTGGGACTCGGCCGACGCGCCTGGAGAAGCCCCCGCCGCCTACATCAGCCCTCAGATCCAACGACTGCTCGGATTCACGGCCGAAGAGTGGCTCGAGGATCCGTCCGCATGGGAGGCGCGCGTGCATCCCGACGATCGTCAGGCGACCCTGCAGGCCTGGGGCGACGCCGCGACCCGCGAAGAGACGTTTACAGCGGAGTACCGCCTCCGGACCGCCGACGGGCGATGGGTGTGGATCAGGGACGAGGCCGTTCCCGTCTCGGTCGGCCCGCGCGGGCGACCCGTCTATCAGGGTGTGATGTTCGACATCACCGAGCAGAGGAGGGCTCAGGAACGATACCGGCAGCTGATCGAAGAGTTGCCCGTCGTGACCTATCTCGCCAACGAGCTGGATCCGGACGGCAACCACCGGCTGCCGTACGTCGCGCCGAAGATCGAGCAGTTGACCGGCGTCGCGGCGAGCGAATGGATGGCGCTGCCGGAGACTTGGATGGAGCTGATCCACCCCGACGACCGCGACCGCGTCCTGGAGGAGAGGCGCCGGTCGGAGCGCACGGGAGAGCGCTTCGAGATCGGGTACCGGTTCCTGCGTCCGGACGGGACCGTCGTGTGGGTGCGAGACACCGCCGTACTGGTCGAGCGCGACGGAGCACGGCCGGTGTGGCAGGGAGTGATAGAGGACATCACCGCACGGCACGAGGCCGAGGCGCGTCAGCGCCAGGCCGAGACGCGCTATCGCCACCTGGTCGAACGGATCCCGGCGGCGGTCTACATCGACGAGGTAGACGAGATGGCCACCGCGGTCTACATCAGCCCGCAGTACGAACGCCTCACCGGCTACACCCCCGAGGAACGCCTGGCCCAGCCCGGCCTGTGGGTGCAGATGCTTCATCCCGACGATCGCGAAGTCGTGCTTGCCGAGTCGGGCCGAACGGATACCTCGGGCGACCCGTTCGACTTCGAGTATCGGATCATCACCAAGGACGGCCGCACGGTTTGGGTGCACGATCACGCCTCCCAGGTCGAGGATCAGGACGGGCGGCTTTCCTGGCAGGGCGTCCTCACGGATATCACCGAGCGCAAGCTGGCGGAGGAGGCGCTCTCTCGCCGCGACAAGATCCTCGAGGCGTCGGGGTTCGCGGCCGAGCGGTTCCTGAACGCGGCATCGTGGACGGACTGTCTCGACGACGTCTTGGAGCGGGTCGGGGAGGCGGCCAAGGCGAGCCGCGCCTACGTGTTCCGGAACGAACGGCGCAACGACGAGGAGATCCTCATGACGGAGGTTTCCGAGTGGAACGCCCCTGGGATCGGATCGACCTTCGACTCCGACCTGAACGCGCACCTGCCGTACCGGGAAGGTGGCTTCGCCCGCTGGGAACGACTGCTCGCCGAGGGCGGCGTGGTCCACGGTCGCATCCGTGATCTCCCCGAGTCGGAACGCGGCCGGCTGGAGCCTCATGGCATCCTGTCCATCATGGTCGTCCCGATCTTCTCCGGGGGCGAGTGGTGGGGCTACGTCGGCTACGACCAGTGCGAGGAGGAGCGCGAGTGGCAACCGGCCGAGATCGAGGCCCTCTCGCTCGTCGCCAACACGCTCGGGGCCGCGATCGGCCGGGAACGGACGATGCGCACGCTGTCGGAGACGGAGGCCAGATATCAGACCCTGATCGAGCAGATCCCGGCCGTCACGTACATGGAGTCGGCGGCGGAACCCGGTCGGAAGCTGTACGTCAGCCCGCAGGTGCGCTCGATCCTCGGCTTCGAGCAGACGGAATGGAGCCATGAGGGCTGGCTGCGCGCCATCCATCCGGACGACCTCGAACGGGTACTCGCCGAGGACCTCCTGACGCAGGAGAACGGCGAACCGTTCAGTTGCGAGTACCGGATGGTCCGGCCTGACGGGAGGATCGTCTGGCTCCAGGACGACGCAGTGCTCCTGCGCGACGATCGGGGCCAGCCTCTCTACTGGCAGGGTGTGCGGTTCGACGTGACCGCTCGCAAGGAGGCCGAAGAGCATCTGCGCGAGGCCGAACGGCGCTACCGCACGCTCGTGGAACAGATCCCGGCGATCACGTACATCGACGAGTGCCGGAGCTCAGACGACCCCCGATCGTGGCCGACGATCTACATCAGCCCGCAGGTCGAGACTATCCTCGGGTACACGCCAGAGGAATGGCGCAACGACCCCGAGCTCTGGGGAACCCTGATCCACCCGAACGATGTGGAGCGCTCGATCGAGGCGGATCGCCGCCACTACGAGACCGGCGAGCCGCTCACCATGGAGATCCGGCTGATCGCCAAGGATGGGTCGACCCATTGGATCCGGGACGAAGCGATCATGGTGCGCGACGACGATGGACGGCCGCTCTGGAGCCAGGGCATCCTGGTGGACATCACGGAACGCAGGCTCGGTGAGCAGCAGCTACACGAGGCGGAAGAACGCTACCGCAGCCTGATCGAGACGATCCCGGCCGCGACGTACATCGACACGGTCGACGCGACATCGCGAGCCGTCTATATGAGCCCGCAGGTGGAGGACATCTTCGGATACACACCGGAGGAATGGCTGCGCCGCCCCGAGCTCTGGGAGCAGGGCGTCGAGCCCGGCGATCTGCCCGAGGTCGCCGCCAAGATCGAGCGCTTGAACCGGGACGGGACACCGTACGAGGCTGAGTACCGCTTCCGACGGCCGGACGGGCGGGTCGTGTGGGTACATGACCAGGCCGTCGTGATCCGAGACGAGCACGGCGTGCCTCGGTTGTGCCAGGGAGTGATGTTCGACATCACGGAACGACGCGAAGCCGAGGAGCAACTCCGAAAGACCGACGAGCGTTTCCGAGCGATCGTGGAACACGTTCCGGCGGGGATCTACGTAGACGCGCTCGATAACACCATGCAGACGATGTACGTCAGTCCCCAAGTGGAGGACATCACGGGTATCCCCGCGGACGAGTGGATCCACGTCCCCGACGCGTGGGCGGACGCGCTGCACCCCGAGGACCGGGAGGACGTCCTCGGACGCTACCTCGCCGCCATCGCGGCCGAGGAGCCCTGGAGCGGCGAGTATCGGATGAGGACACGGGACGGCCGCACGATCTGGGTCCACGACGAGACGACGCTCATCCACGACGACGAGGGACGGCACGCGATGCTTCTCGGCGTGATGTCCGACATCACTGAACGCAAGCTCGCCGAGCACGCGCTCCGCGAGTCGGAGCAGCGAGAGCGTGAAGCCGCCGAACGCCTCCGGGCCCTCGACGAGATGAAGAACACGTTCCTCGCGGCCGTATCCCACGAGCTGCGCAGTCCGCTCACCGCGATCCTGGGATTGGCGCTCACCCTCGAACGCTCGGAGATGGTCGAATCCGACCGGAGCGATCTCCTCGAGCGGCTGGCCGCGAACGCCCGGAAGCTCGATCGCCTGCTGAAGGACCTGCTCGACATCGACCGGCTCAGCCGGGGGATCGTCGACCCGCAATATCGCGTGACCGATGTCGGCGCGCTCTCGCGACGCACGATCGAGAGCCTCGACGCGCTCGCCGACCGTTCGATCATGGTCTTCGCGGAGCCGGTCGTGATCTCCGTGGACCCCGCCAAGGTCGAGCGGATCATCGAGAACTTGCTGATGAACGCGGCACGCCACACGAAGTCCGACCGCACGATCTGGCTCAGGGTCCAGCCCGAGGGCGACGGGATCCTGATCGCCGTCGAGGACGACGGACCCGGCATCCCGGAAGAGCTGAGAGAGGCGATCTTCGAACCGTTCCGCCAAGGCCCCACGTCGTCGCCCCATTCCCCCGGCACCGGGATCGGGCTCTCACTGGTCGGCAGCTTCGCAGCCCTCCACGGCGGCCGTGCATGGGTCGAGGAGCGGGAAGGCGGCGGTGCCTCGTTCCGCGTGTTCCTCCCCGCCGGGAAGGCGTTGGTGTCGGAGCAACCTCAAGCCCCCGATGATGTGGCTGCCACCGGACACGCGGAGGCAGGCTAGACTCGAAGGCAGATGCCGGGCCAGGATCACAACCCTCGCAAGCGACGTCTCTACCTCCCGATCGTCTCGACCAGCGGTGGGCCTGCTACCGCGGAGCGTTCGCCCGCCGCTGACGAACGCAAGCCCCCATGGCTGAAGGTCCGGCTGGCGTCCGGCCCGAACCATGCCGAGCTCAAGTCGATCATGCGCGACCTCGACCTCCACACCGTCTGCGAAGAGGCGACGTGTCCGAACATCGGCGAGTGCTGGGAGGCGCGAGAAGCCACGTTCCTGATCCTGGGGGACAAGTGCACGCGTCGCTGCGGGTTCTGTGACGTGATGACGGCGCGTCCGGATCCGGTCGATGAGGGCGAGCCGGCCCGGATCGCCTCCGCGGTGCGCCGGATGGGGCTTCGATTCGTGGTCCTGACCGGCGTGGCCCGCGACGACCTGGCCGATGGAGGCGCGAGGATCTGGGCCGCCACCATCCGCGCCGTGCGTGAGGCTGTCCCCGGATGCGGGGTCGAAGTGCTGCCCACGGACTTCAAGGGCGGTGAGCGCGACATCGCCACGGTGATCGATGCCGAGCCGGACGTGTTCGCACACAACCTCGAGACCGTCCGTCGCTTGCATGGCCGCATCCGTCCGGCGTTCGGATACGACCGCTCGCTCGACGTGCTGAGGACCGCCGAACGCCTCCGCGCGGGCCAGATCACGAAGTCCAACCTCATCCTGGGGATGGGCGAAACGACGTCGGAGGTCGCCGAGGCGCTGGCCGACCTTCGCGAAGCCGGCTGCGATCTCGTGACGATAGGTCAGTACCTGCAGCCCACGAAGCTCCACCTCCCGGTCCATCGGTGGGTCACCCCCGACGAGTTCGCCGAGCACAAGCGTGTGGGCGAGGCCATGGGCATCCCGCACGTGGAGGCCGGACCGCTCGTGCGGAGCTCGTACCACGCCGGGAAGCAGTTCCGGCGGGCGACGGCCGCGATGGCCGGCGCCGGCTAGACGCAGGGATCGGAGGAGCCGGGCTGTAAGCCGGATCCTGTGCGCCCGCCTCGCGGGCGGGCCGGCGACCATCTCTC
>CAZDXK010000116.1:0-5594 GCA_964509215.1 uncultured Actinomycetes bacterium
ACGGAATCCGACCGGGTGATCGAGATGGCCGCGGGCCTGCAGCCCGATGTCATCGCGACGGAGCTCGGGCTCGAAGGACTCAAGGACGCTCATCTGGTCCGACGACTCCGAGATGCCGCGCCGCTCTCGGCCATCGTGGGATGGACGCGTCTGCGAGATCCCGGCCGCGTGGCACTGGTGCTGGCCAGTGGGGCCTCCGGGTACCTGTTGAAGGAAGACGGCGTCGATGAGGCGGCTCACGCGATCCAGGCTGCCGCGGCCGGATCCATCGTGCTCACCCGCAGTGCCGCGACCCTGCTCGGCGGCGAGCTCGGCGCCTCCCTCGCCCGTGTGAGGGAGCTGGAGGAGCAGATCCGGGACGTCGAAACGCAGATGCAGGAGGGCACGACCGCGAAAAGCCAGTTCCTCGCGAACGTCTCGCACGAGCTCAGAACGCCCGTGACCGTCGCCAAGGGCATCGCCCACGTGCTCCGCAACCCCAACGTGAGCGAAGAGGAGCGCGGGGAGTTCATCGAGCAGCTGCAGACCTCCCTGACCAAGCTTGCCGACCTCGTGGACGAGATCATCGAGATCACCGAACTGGATCAAGGCACGTTCCAGCTGAACATCGCGTATACAGACCTGGCGCCGTCGATCGACCGGGCGGTCGCCGACATGGGCGAACTCCATCCCTCGGTCCTGGTGCTCTCCCGGATCCCCGGGAACCTGTTCGCGCTGGCCGACGAAGCCAGGATCCACGGCGTCATCCACGAGCTCTTGGAGAACGCGTGCCGTTACTCGCCCGACGATCGAACGGTCGAGATCCGTGCGCGCATCATGGACGAAGGCATCGTCGTCTCGGTGATGGATCAGGGCGCCGGGATGGACCGCGACGTCGCGTGGCGCTCTTTCGAGCAGCCCTTCTCCACGGGAGAGGCGACCCTGCGCAAGGAGAAGGCGGGTGCGGGGGTCGGGTTGCACCTTTCGCGACAACTGGTGGTCCGCCACGGGGGGATCCTGTGGACTGACCCGATCCCCGCCGGCGGTACCCGCGTGTCGTTCTGCCTGCCGTCGAAGGTGGGCGCCAGGTTCGCTGCCCCTCCGGGCGCAGCCTGAACCTCCGGGAGCACGGCTGGCTTTCCCCGACGACGCCCGCTATCCTCGCCCGCGGGGGATCGGCGAGGTATTGCGAAGAGCCATCCTGGGGATCGTGGTCATGACGATGGGCGCCGGATACGCGGGCCTGCCCTCTGGTTTCGACCCCGTTCCCGGCACCGACACGATCCGCATCGAACGTTCTCCCTCCCCGTTCTCCGAGGTCACGGCCGGGTCGGTCCGCGCGCTGATCCCCGACGGCTGGCAGCCGCTCCCGACCTCCGGTGGAGCCCGTGAGGGGTTCTTCGCCTCCCCGAGCCCCGAGGCCTGGTCTCGGATGGACGGGACCACAGAGGGCATCGCGGCCACATGGGTCGACGCCACGGCAGTGGGCGTCCCATCCGATTTCTACTACCTGGCGGCAACCGGCCCGCTCTTCTCGCGATTGGTCCACTCCCCCGACTGCCGGGCCGAATCGAGTCGGGTCCTGATCGACAACGTCCCGACCTTCGCCTCCGGTGCCGTCGGCTCGCCGGGCGACTACATGGCGAGGGGGGAAGGCACGTGCACGGTCCGAGGGCAGGTGACCCGGTGGGCGTACTTCGTCGCCGCCCCGGGCTTCGGTCCGGTCCGCCAGATGGGCATCGCCCGGTCCGGCCTGTACGTCGTCGTCGCGGTCCTGCGGGATGGTCGGAAGGCGGATCGGACCCTCCAGCGCTTGATCGCACAGACCCGGTTCGGCGACACGCCGATCCGTGATTTCCTCGAGGCGGTTCGCCAGCGGGCCGTCGATACGGCATGATCTCGCGCCGATCCCGATCCGGGAGAGCTACCGTGGACTGCGATCCACGAACGGCGTCCTGACGACCGTCGCCGTGCCCCGGCGCCCGCGGATGTCCACCTCGACCTCCGATCCGATTGGGGCGACGTCGCCGGGCCACAGGTACGCGAGCGCGATCCCCTTCCGTAGCGTCGGCGAGAACGTGCCGCTCGTTACCTCGCCGATCAGCCGGTTTCCTTGACGGTCTCCCTGGTGGTCTGCCTCGAACACCGGGTAGTGGGCCCGTGGGATGTGCCGGCGCTCATGCATCAGCAACCCGCGCAGCCGGCTGGGGGGTCCCTCGTCCCTCTGTCGGAGCAGGGCGTCCCTTCCCCGGAACTCGGCCTTGTCCAAGGCGACCGCCCAGCCGAGGCCCGCCTCCAGCGCGGTCGAGGATTCGAAGAGATCCTGACCGTAGAGCGGGTAGCCCATCTCGAGGCGGAGCACGTCCCGGGCGGCGAGACCGCACGGCATGCCCCCGAACGGCGCCATCGCCTCGGACAGCTCGGTCCAGAGATCCAGCGCGATGTCCTGGTACGTGAAGAGCTCGAAGCCGACCTCTCCCGTGTACCCGGAGCGCGTCACGATGACCGGTCGGCGGTGGTACTCCGCCTCCACGCACTGCATGAACGACAGGTCCCCAGCCTCGGGGAACAGGCGGCTCATCACATGGACGGACTCCGGTCCCTGGACCGCCAAGAAGCACCAGTCCTGGTGATACATCAGGTGGAGCTGGTCGTCGGCCTGCGCTTCCTCCAGCATGCGCAACACGCGGGGCGCGTTCGACGCGTTCGGCACCACGAAGAAGCGCTCCGGCTCCAGGCGATAGACGATCAGGTCCTCGATCACCCCGCCGCCCTCGTTCAGGACGAGGTTGTAGAGAGCCTCCCCCACCGCCGCCTTCGACAGATCGTTCGAGACGACGCGCTGCAGCATCCCGAGGGCCCCCGGACCGGTCACATCCACCTTCCCCAGGTGGGTGAGGTCGAACAACCCGACGCGCTCGCGGACGGTGCGATGCTCGGCAAGCGCACCCTCGTACTCGATCGGCATGAGCCATCCGGCGAACGGACCGAGCTTGGCGCCGAGTCGCCGGTGCTCGTTCTCGAGCGGCGTGCGCTTGAGCTCTTCCGTGTCCTCGGATGCGCGCATGAGCGGCATCGTACGGCGGCCGCCGTGCGGACGCCGACTCGCCACTGCGGTCGCTCGTGACGGGGACGGTAGACTTGCCGCTCGGATGGGTGATGGCTACGACGTAGTGGTGATCGGCGCCGGAACGGGCGGGTACTCCGCCGCGCTCCGGGCCGCGCAGCTCGGCAAGCGTGTCGCCATCGTCGAACGTGACGAACGCATCGGAGGCACCTGTCTGCTCAGGGGGTGCATCCCCACGAAGGCGCTGCTGCAGTCGGCATCGGTCATGGACATCGTGAACCGCTCGGCCGAGTGGGGCATCAAGGCATCAGGTGAGCCCGATTGGTCCGCCGTCAAGGCGTTCGAGGATGCGGTCGTCGACAAGTTGGTCAAGGGCGTCACGGGTCTGCTCAAGGCGCGGAAGATCGATATCGTCCAGGGCACGGCAAGGCTCGTCGCCGGTCCCGCCGTCGAGCTCGACGGACGCCGTCTCGATGCCGGCGACGTCATCGTCGCCACCGGATCGCGCCCGAAGCTCTTGCCGGGCGTCGAGATCGGCGAGCGGATCATCACGAGCGATCAGGCGCTGTGGTACGACTCCATCCCCACCTCGGCGGTCGTGATCGGCGCCGGCGCGGTGGGTCTCGAGTTCGCGTCACTCTATCGGTCGTTCGGTGCGGAGGTGACGCTCATCGAGGCGCTCCCCCGCCTGGCGCCCCTCGAGGACGAGGAGATCTCGAAGGAGGTCGCGCGGGCGTTCCGCAAGCGCGGCATCACGAACGCCGCGGGGGCCTCGGTCCAACGGGTCGCCGGCACAGGAGACCACGTCGAGGTGACGTACGACGCCGGAGGCGTGAAGACGGTGAGCGCGGACATCTGCCTCGTGGCGGTCGGCCGCGGTCCGGTCACCGACGGGCTCGGGCTCGAGGAGGCGGGAGTCTCGCTGCACGAGAAGGGCTTCGTGAACGTCGACGCCCAGCTCCGCACCAACGTCGAACACGTATGGGCGGTCGGCGACGTCGCCGCCACCCCGTTGCAGCTCGCCCACGTCTCGTTCACCGAGGGGTACGCGGTCGCCGAGCGCATCGCCGGCATCGAGGTGCCCGAGATCGACTACGTCAACATCCCACGCGTCACCTACTCCTCGCCGGAGATCGCCTCCGTGGGACTGACCGAGGCGCAGGCCGTCGAGGGCGGCCACCGGGTCGCCACCGAGAGGCTCGACTTCCGCGCGATCGGCAAGGCGAACATCATCGGCGAGGGCGGGATCGTGAAGGTGATCGCGGAGACCGACGGCGGCCCCGTCCTCGGGATCCACATGATCGGCCCGCACGTGACCGATCTGATCTCCGAGGCCATGCTGATCACGAACTGGGAGGCCGTTCCGGACGAGGTCGCCGCCCTGATGCACCCCCACCCGTCATTGTCCGAGGCCCTCGGCGAGGCGCACCTCGCGCTCGCCGGCAAGCCGCTCCACTCCCCCTAGCGAAGGAGAGCATTGGCGACGAAGACCGCGACGAAGACCGCTCCCGACGGTCGTCCGCTCCCTGACGACCGGCTGAAGGAGATGCTCTACCTGCTGAAGCTCTGCCGGTATTTCGACGAGCGCATGGAGGCCCTGTATCGCCAGGGCCGCCTCCCCGGCGCGATCTACTCCGGGCGCGGGCAGGAGGGGACGCACGTCGGCGTGGCGTTCGCCTTGGAGAAGGACGACTCGCTCTTCCCAACGCACCGGGACCTGTCCGCACAGCTTGCGAAGGGACTCGACCTGGATCGCGTGATGGCGCAGTTCTGGGGACGGATCGACGGCTACACGCGCGGACGCGACGGCAACAGCCATATCGGCGACTGGACGGGTAACCGGACGTTCACGGTCATCTCGCATCTCCCGATCGCCTACCCCGTGGCATGCGGCGCCGCTCTCGCGTACAAGCGCAATGGTGATCGCCGCGTCGCCATGGCCATCTGCGGAGACGGGTCCACGTCGAACGGTCGCTGGCACGAAGCTCTGAACTGGTCGGCGGTGCATCAGCTGCCCGTGGTCTGGGTCGTGAACAACAACCAGTACGCGTACTCCACGCCGAACCCGCTCGAGTTCCACGTTCCGACCATCGCCGAGCGCGCGGTCGCGTACGGCATGCCGGGCGTCCGGGTCGACGGCGGCAACATCATCGAGGTCTTCCAGACGGCGCTCGAGGCGGTCGAACGAGCCCGCAACGGCGACGGCCCTTCACTGATCGAATCCGTCTCGCTCCGGTGGCGCGGCCACGCCGGCCATGACCCGGCCAAGTACATGCCGGACGAGCTGCTCCAGCGATACATGGCCGAGAAGGATCCGGTGAGGAACTTCGAGGAGTACCTGCTGTCCGAGGGCGTCGTGACCAAGGAGGACATCGGCGAGATCCAGGAGCGCGTGGAGAAGGCGTTCGACCGTGGCTACGAGTTCGCGCAGGCGTCGCCGTTCCCCGAGCCCGGTGACGTGACGAAGGGTCTGTGGGTCGAGGACGGCTACTGGACGAGCGAGCCAGGACGCGGCGGCGGGACGGAGAGCTGATGGCGACGAAACAGG
>CAZDXK010000117.1:0-5575 GCA_964509215.1 uncultured Actinomycetes bacterium
TCTACGGGGGCCAGGTCTTCGTGTTCACGCCGAGGGGCGACGTCGTGAACCTGCCTTCGGGCGCGACCCCGGTGGACTTCGCGTACTCGATCCACACCGAGGTGGGCCATCGCACGATCGGCGCCAAGGTCGGGGGCAAGCTCGTCCCGTTGGACTACGAGCTACGGACCGGCGACAGCGTCGACATCCTGACGTCGAAGGCGCAGGGCGAGGGGCCGTCGCAGGACTGGCTGCAGTTCGTGAAAACCCCACGCGCCCGCTCGAAGATCCGTCAGTGGTTCGCGCGCGGCCGGCGTGAGGACGCGATGGACCACGGGCGCGACGCGCTCCAGCGGCTGATGCGCAAGCAGAACCTGCCGTTCAAGCGGCTCGCGAGCGAGGAGGCCCTCACGCAGGTGGCCGTGGATGAGATGAAGTTCCCCGACCTGGAGGCGCTGTACGTCGCCGTGGGGGAGGGGCACGTCTCGCCGCAATCTGTCGTGGCCCGGCTGGCGCGTCTACTGGGCGGGACACCCGAGGACGACGTCACCGACGTGCCGCTCGCGCGCCCGGTGCGTCTGGGGAAGCAGGCTGAGGTCGGTCAGGGTGTCATGGTGCGGGGGCTCCCCGACGTGTGGGTGCGGCTCGGCCGGTGCTGTACACCCGTCCCCGGTGACCAGATCATGGGCTTCGTCACCCGGGGGCAGGGAGTATCCGTCCATCGAACGGACTGCCCGAACGCACGGACGCTGGAGCGTGAGCCAGAGCGATTGATCGAGGTGACGTGGGCGGAGGGGAAGCCCACATCTTTCATCGTGGCCGTGATGGTCGAGGCCCTGGATCGTGTCCGGTTGCTCTCCGACGTGGCCACTAACCTCTCCGACAGCCACGTGAACATCCTCTCGGCTACGTCGGCCACGGGCCGTGACCGCATCACGCGGCTGCGCTTCACGTTCGAGCTCGCCGATATCGCCCACCTCTCGAGCGTGCTGGGCTCGGTGAAGCGCGTGGACGGCGTGTTCGACGCGTACCGCGTCGTTCCCGGCTGAGCCGTGCGCGTCGTGCTCCAGCGGGTCCGCCGGGCATCGGTGACCGTCGGCGGAGAGCAGGTCGCCTCGATCACCCGTGGGTACCTGCTGCTCGTCGGGATCGGTGCTGAGGACGCCCACGACGAGGCCGAGCGGATGGCCGGGAAGGTCGCGACTCTGAGAGTCTTCCCGGACCACGAGGGCAAGACGAACCTGGCGCTCGCCGACGTCGAGGGCGAGATCCTCGTGGTTCCGCAGTTCACGCTCTGCGCCGATGTGCGGAAGGGGCGGAGGCCGTCGTGGACCTTGGCGGCGGCGCCCGAGGTGGCGTCGGAGCGCGTGGAGGCGTTCGCGCGGTCGCTCGAGGGACGCGGGTTCACCGTCCGGCGAGGGGTCTTCGGTGCGCACATGGACGTCGAGCTCCTCAACGACGGTCCGTTCACGCTGGTCCTGGACGCCGGATCCCTCTGACACGACCGGGGGGCCCGCGACCGTCCGATAGCATGGCGCCCTCATGTGGCGCGACGTCTTCGACCGGAACGCATACGGCACGAACTGCTGGCTGCTCTCCGCCGACGGAAGCGACGAAGCGGTGGTGGTGGACGTCGGCTTCGAACCGGCTGGTGTGCGTGCCTTGCTGGACGCGGCCGGGAAGCGCCCTGCGGCTGTCGTGCTCACGCACGCCCACATGGATCATGCCGAGGCGGCCGGCGACTTCGCGGGTGACGAGGTGCCGGTCTTCGTGCACGAGGCCGACGCGGTCGCGTTCCGCGATCCCGAGCGCTGGAACCCGGGATTCGAGAACCCGCTCACCGAGGTGAAGGACCTGCGGACCCTCACCGACGGTGACGTCCTGGAGTTCGGTGGCTTCCGCATCGAGGTACGGCACACGCCCGGGCACACCCCCGGCCATTGCTGCTTCCTCACGGACGCGTTCGTGCTCTCGGGCGACCTGGTGTTCGCCGGGTCGATCGGCCGGTCGGACTTCGCGAACTCGTCGCCACCGGACATGCAGCGCAGCCTGCGCCGGTTCCTCGAGCTGCCCGACGAGATGCCGGTCTGGCCTGGACACGGACCGGAGACCACGGTGGGCCGCGAGCGCGCGACGAACCCGTTCCTCCGGGGGCTCACCTGATGGAGCTGGCGCCGCCCCGTGGCACCCAGGATCTGCTTCCCGATCGCGCCGACGCGATGTACGGGCTGTACGCCGCCGCGCATCGGATGGCGGAGCTGTTCGGGTTCCGCTACGTCGAGACGCCGACGTTCGAGCATACGGAGCTCTTCACGCGCACGTCCGGCGACACGTCCGACGTCGTCACGAAGGAGATGTACACGTTCGAGGACAAGGGCGGCCGCTCGCTGACGCTCCGCCCCGAGAGCACGGCGTCGGTGGTGCGCGCCTACCTGACGCACGCGCAAGCGTTGCCGAATCCTTTCAAGGCCTACTACGTCGCTTCGGAATTCCGGCACGGACGCCCGCAGGCGGGCCGGCTACGTGAGCTCCGGCAGTTCGGCATCGAGGTGATCGGTATCGAGGGCGCGGCGGCCGACGTCGAGGTCGTCGTGCTCGGGGAGCGCTTCCTGCGCGAGCGCGGTCTGAGCGAGTATGTCCTGCACTTGAACTCGATCGGCGACGAGAACTGCCGGCCGGCGTACCGCGAGCGGCTCGTCGACTACTTCGAGCCGTACCGCGACAGACTCGATGAGGACTGCCGGACCCGCCTGTCGAAGAACCCGTTGCGCGTGTTCGACTGCAAGGTGGACGGCGGGAAGGACTTCGTGCTCGCCGCGCCGACGATCGCCGACCATCTGTGTGAAGCGTGCGCGGCCCACTTCGCGGCGGTCCGCGCGGGATTGGACGAAGCGGGAATCGCGTACCTGCTCGATCCGCGGTTGGTCCGCGGCCTGGACTACTACACGAGGTCCGTGTTCGAGTGGGTGTCGAGCGCGCTGGCGTCGGATCAGGCGTCCACGATCAACGCCGGCGGCCGCTACGACGGGCTCGCCGAGGCCCTGGGCGGGCAGGCCACGCGGGGCGTCGGGTTCGCCATGGGACTGGATCGCGTGCTGCTGGCGCTCGACGCGGAAGGAGCGCCCCTGCCGCCCGCCCGCGCGCCGCGCTGTTTCGTGGTGGCGATCGGACCAGATGCGGAGGCGGCGGGCCGCCATCTCATCGCGGAGCTACGGGACGAGGGGATCTCCGCTGCGGGGAGCCACGAGGAGCGGCCGCTGAAGGCGCAGCTCAAGATGGCCCACCGGGCGGGGGCGGCGTTCGTCGCGATCGTGGGGGAGCAGGAGCTCGCGAGCGGTAGCGTCACGCTGCGTCGGCTGGTGGACGGTGTGCAGAAGTCGGTCCCGACGACGGACGTCGCGACGTGGCTGACCAAGCTCGACGGGTGGGTGGACTGAGATGCCAGAGATGCGACCAGCGACACGACCAGAGATGCGAGCGGACATGCGCACGGCGATGCGGACGCACGCGTGCGGGCAGCTCCGTGCGGCCGACGCCGACGCCGACGTGGCGCTCTGCGGCTGGGTGGCGCACCGCCGGGACCACGGGGGCGTGACGTTCATCGATCTCCGCGACCGCGAGGGCGCCGTGCAGCTGGTGTTCCACCCGGACGAGGCTCCCCAGGCACATGAAGCCGCGCAGTCCCTCGGCGCCGAGGACGTCGTGCGCGTGACCGGCGTCGTCCGTTCGCGCCCGGAGGGCATGGTGAACCCCGCATTGGACACCGGAGAGGTCGAGGTCGCGGCGACCACGCTCGAGCTCCTGTCCGAGTCCGACACGCCGCCGTTCCCCATCGAGGACCGGACCGAGGCCGGCGAGGACCTCCGGTTGAAGTATCGCTATCTCGACCTGCGACGACCGGAGATGACGGAGATCCTCCGTTTGCGGCACACGGTCAACCGGATCATGCGCGAGCACATGGAGTCGCTCGGCTTCCTCGAGGTCGAGACGCCACTTCTCACGCGCAGCACGCCGGAAGGGGCGCGGGACTTCCTGGTGCCGTCCAGGATCTGGCCGGGGATGTTCTACGCGCTGCCGCAATCGCCGCAACAGCTCAAGCAGATGCTGATGGTCGCCGGCCAGGACCGGTACTACCAGATCGTGCGGTGTCTCCGCGACGAGCGCACGACCGCCGACCGCGGCTTCGAGTTCACACAGCTCGACATCGAGATGTCGTTCGTCGACGAAGAGGACATCATCTCGGTGATCGAACCCCTCTACGCTCGGATCGTCCACGAGACCCAGGGCGTCGAGGTGGTCACGCCGTTCCCTCGCCTCACGTATGACGAGATGCTCGATCGTTTCGGTTCGGACAAGCCCGACCTTCGATACGGCATGGAGCTGGTGGATCTGGCCGGAGTGTTCGCGGGAACGGGCTTCAAGGCGTTCGGGTCCGCGCTCGCGGCCGGGGGAAGGATCAAGGCGTTGGCGGCGCCGGGCGGGGGCTCGCTGTCGCGCAAGCAGCTCGACGAGCTGGTCACCGAGACGAAGGGGAGGGGCGCCGCCGGGCTCGTGTGGATGGTGGTCGAAGCCGATGAGATCCGCTCGCCCGTCGCGAAGTTCCTGTCCGGCGAGGAGTTGAACGGCGTGCGCTCCGCGACCGGCGCACGACCAGGAGACCTGATCCTGATCGTCGCTGACAGGGCGGACCGCGTCCACGTGGCTCTCGACGCGCTCCGCCGCCACATGGCGGCTCTACTCGGTTTGGTCTCCAAGGGGGCTTGGGCCTTCTGCTGGATGATGCGACCACCCCTTTTCGAATGGAGCGACGAGGACGACAAGTGGGTCTCGGTCCACCACCTCTTCACGGCGCCGGTCGACGACGCGGACCTCGATCCCGCCACCGCGAAGGCGCGCGCATACGACCTGGTCCTGAACGGCTTCGAGATCGGAGGCGGCAGCATCCGGATCCATCGACCGCAGGTGCAGGCCAAGGTGTTCGACGTCCTCGGCATGTCGAAGGCGGAGTCCCGTGAGAAGTTCGGACACGTGCTCACCGCGCTCGGGTTCGGCGCTCCTCCGCACGGCGGCATCGCGATGGGGATCGACCGGCTTGTCATGCTGATGGCCGGTAAGGATGCGATCCGAGACGTCACTGCCTTCCCGAAGGCGCAATCCGGCGCAGATCCGTTGACCGGGGCCCCGGCACCGGTCGACCAGATGCAGTTGCGCGAGCTGGGGCTCCGGCTGGCCGAGCGATCGACGAAGGAGAGCTGAATGGCCGGCCTCATCGAGCACGACATCGGATTGCTCAAAGGCAGGAACTTCGCACACTTCATCACGCTGAACGAAGACGGCTCGGCCCACTCGGCGCCGCTCTGGATCGACGTCGACGATGACGGACACGTCCTGGTGAACAGCGCGGTCGGCAGGAAGAAGGACCGCAACATCCGACGGGATCCGCGGGTCGTCGTTTCCGTGCACGCGCAGGACGATCCGTACTCGTGGACGGCCATCAGCGGCACCGTGGTCTCGATCGAGACCGGCGATGTCGCCGAGGAACACATCGACTTCCTGAAACAGAAGTATCACGACGGCGAGCGCTGGGAGTACGTCC
>CAZDXK010000118.1:0-5563 GCA_964509215.1 uncultured Actinomycetes bacterium
GACGACGCTGGATGAGTATCGCAAGCACATCGAGAAGGACCCGGCGCTGGAGCGTCGGTTCCAGCCGGTCCTGGTGGAGGAGCCGAGCGTCGAAGACACCGTCGCGATACTGCGAGGGCTGAAGGAGAAGTACGAGGTGCACCACGGCGTCCGGATCCAGGATCCGGCACTGGTGGCGGCCGCCGTGCTCTCGGACCGCTACGTCACGGGCCGGTTCCTGCCCGACAAAGCGATCGACCTGATCGACGAGTCGGCGTCGCGCCTGCGGATCGAGATCGACTCGATGCCGATCGAGATCGACGAGGTGCTGCGGCGCATCCAGCAGCTCGAGATCGAACGGGTCGCGCTCCAGAAGGAGAGCGACGCAGCCTCGAAGCAGCGGCTGGAACGTCTCGAGAAGGAGCTGGCCGACCTGCGCGAGCAGGC
Source organism: uncultured Actinomycetes bacterium (assembly GCA_964509215.1). Lineage (GTDB taxonomy): Bacteria > Actinomycetota > UBA4738 > UBA4738 > HRBIN12 > JBBQVZ01. The sequence continues at coordinate 427 of CAZDXK010000118.1, forward strand.
GGAGGGCATGACCGCGCACTGGCGGCAGGAGAAGGAGCGGATCGGCCGGATCCGCGAGCTCAAAGCACAGATCGAAGAAGTACGGAGCGAGTTCGAGCGTGCCGAGCGCGACGGTGACCTGGAGCGGGCCGCCGAGCTCCGGTTCGGCCGGCTGGTCGAGCTGGAGAAGCAGCTCGCAGAGGAGAACGGCCGGCTCGAGGAGCTCCAATCCGAGCTGAAGATGCTGAAGGAAGAGGTAACCGAGGAGGACGTCGCCGAAGTCGTCAGCAAGTGGACCGGTATCCCGGTCGCGCGCCTGATGGAGGGCGAGATGCAGAAGCTCGTCCACCTGGAGGAGGCGTTGCACGCCCGAGTCGTCGACCAGGTTGACGCGGTCGAGGCGGTCGCGAACGCGATCCGTCGATCCCGCGCCGGGCTCTCCGATCCGAACCGCCCGATCGGCTCGTTCCTGTTCCTGGGGCCGACCGGCGTGGGCAAGACCGAGCTCGCGAGAGCGCTGGCCGATTACCTCTTCGACGACGAACGAGCGATCGTCCGCGTGGACATGAGCGAGTACCAGGAGCGGCACACCGTGTCGCGGATGGTCGGCGCTCCGCCGGGATACGTCGGGTACGAGGAGGGCGGGCAGCTCACGGAGTCGGTGCGGCGGAGGCCGTACAGCGTGGTGCTGCTCGACGAGCTGGAGAAGGCGCATACCGACGTGTTCAACGTGCTGCTACAGCTGCTTGACGACGGACGCCTCACGGACGGTCAGGGTCGAACCGTGGACTTCCGGAACACGATCGTCATCATGACGTCGAACCTTGGGTCGACGGTCTTCAGTGACTCGTCGATCGCTGTCGAGAAACAGAAGGCGGCCGTGCTAGAAGACGTTCGATCGGCGTTCCGGCCCGAGTTCGTGAACCGGATCGATGAGATCGTGGTGTTCGAGCCCCTGGGTCTTGACGAGATCCGTCAGATCGTGGATATCCAGCTACGGGGTCTCCAACATCGGCTCGAGGAGCGCAAGCTCACGGTTACGATCTCCGACGGGGCGCGCGATCACCTCGCGAACAAGGGATACGACCCGGCGTTCGGCGCAAGGCCGTTGAAGCGCTTGATCCAGCGCGAGATCCAGGACCCGCTGGCCATGCAGCTGCTTTCAGGCGGCATCCACGACGGCGACACCGTGGAGATCGATGCGGGTGGCGTCGGGCTGGAGTTCCGCACGACGAGCTCAGATACTTCTCCTGATGGATAGCGCGGTCCCGCTCATCTTCGTTGCCTTCGCCGGCCTGGCGGTCGGTGTCGTCGTCCTCTCGTACCTGGCGAAGAAGCGGCGTCGCGAGGGCTTCGCGCTCGTCGCCACGCAACTGGGGATGGAGTACTGGCCCCAGGATCCGTTCGGCTTGCTGTCGGAGCCGTTCGCGCTGTTCCAGAAAGGCGACGGTCGCGGGATCGAGAACGTGATCGCTGGGGTCTACCAGGCCGTCGACACGAAGGCGTTCGACTACTGGTACTACGAGGAGTCGACGGACTCCAAAGGCAACACGTCCAAGACGTACTCCCGGTTCAACTGTGCGGTCGTGCCGATCGACGCTGCGTGCTCGCCGCTCACCATCGAGAACGAGAACGTGTTCACACGTCTGGCCGATGCCCTTAGCTTCCGCGACATCGAGTTCGAGTCCGAGGACTTCAACCGAGCATTCAACGTGAAGTCCCCCGACAAGAAGTTCGCGAACGACTTCGTCGACGCGCGCATGATGCGGTGGCTCCTACGGTACGGGGAGGACACCGCGTTCGAGATCATGGGCGACCGGCTGCTGTGCTATCGACGCAAGCTCTCGCCGTTGGAGATCGTCACGCTGCTCGGGATCTCGAAGGCGTTCCTGGACCATGTGCCGCGCGTCGTCTACTCGCTCTACCCGCGCGCCGCACCGCTTCCCCCGGAGGCGAACCGCGATCTCCAGGCAGCGAACGAAGCCAGATGGCTGGCCGGTCATTGGACGCCGGACGACACCGAGGGAGGATCGGTGACTCCTCCGGAAGACAAGGGCTAAGCTGGCCCGACCTTCGTCGAAAGGAACCCTGTGACCGCCTTCTGGATCGTGCTCGGCGTGATCGTGCTCGTGGCGATCGCCGGCGTCATCTCTTACAACCGGTTCGTCTCGCAGAAGAACCTGATCAAGGACGCGTGGGCGAACATCGATACCGAGCTTCGCCGTCGGTACGACCTCATCCCGAACCTGGTCGAGACCGTGAAGGGCTACGCGACGCACGAGCGAGAGGTCTTCGAGGAGGTCACCAGGGCACGGGCATCGGCCGCCGGTGCTACAGGTTCGCCCGCGGCACAGGCCGCGGCCGAGGGACCGTTCATGGCCGCCCTGGGCAAGTTGCTCATGGTCGCCGAGGCCTACCCCGACCTGAAGGCGAACCAGAACTTCCTCGCCCTGCAGACCGAGCTCTCCAACACTGAGGATCGCCTGCAGACCGCCCGGCGCTTCTACAACGCGAACGTCCGCGAGTTCAACACGCGGCTGCAGGCGTTCCCCTCCTCGGTCATCGCCGGCATGTTCCATTTCGAGCCGGTCGAGTTCTTCGAGATCCCGGACGCGATCCGGGAAGCGGGTCCGCCACAGGTCGATTTCTCGACCTCTGCGGCCGAGCCCGCGGCCCCGCCCGCGCCTCCGGCCCCGGAAACGCCGCCGGCTCCCCCCACGCCCCCGACCGGCTAGGCGATCAGTCGGCGAGCGCGGGAACCCCCGGGACCTCGTATGCCTCGGGAGGCGGTCCGCCACAGCCGTCCAGGAGCGTGGCGCGGCGAACGTCGGTCGTCAGCCACATCCACACGGCGGCCCAGACCACGGCGACGCCTCCCATCACGAACGCGGTCACCTGCGCGTCGTAGGCTTCCGCCAACCACCCGGTGACCAGGCTCGACGCGCCGAACGTGAGCGTCACGAGCATCCCGTCGAACGCGAAGATCCGCCCGCGGATGTGATCGGGGACGAGCTTCTGCAGGCCGTAGGAGGAGAGCATCCATTGCGCGCCTCCACCGATGTGGGCGAGCGTGACGGCCGGCAACGCCAGCAGCAGTCCCGGGGCGAGTCCCAGCAAGACGTATCCGGTGCCGAACACTCCGAGGGCGAGCCCGATCGTGAGGAACAGCCGTCGGTCCTTCTCGCCGAGCACCGATCGGCCAACGAACGGACCGATCAACGCGCCCACCCCGCGGGCGGCGAGGAGCAGTCCGATCCCCATCTCGCCCGCATGGAACTTCTCTATCGCGAGTAGCGGGACGAGCACGAGCACGCCACCGGCCAGACCCCAGCCGAACTTCACCGCGAGCAACGCGAGCACGCGGTGGTCGCGACGGGCGTATCGCACCGTCTGGGTCGCGGCCTCCCGCAGGCGGGTTGGCGTCTCCTGCACCCTCGTCTCCTGGAAGGAGCGTCGGATCCGGATGATGAGCAGCGCCGAGCCCGCGAACGAGACGGCGTCGATCGCGATCGCGGCGTCGCGGCCGAGCACGGCGGTCGTGACGCCGCCCAGCGCGGCCCCTACCGTCAGCATCGTTCCCCAGAGCGACCCGCTCAGGGCGTTGGCCGTGCCCAGGTCTTCGCTGTCGACCAGGTTGGGGAGCGCCGCCGCCGAGGCCGGCTCGAACGCCGCGCTGAAGCAGGCCATCAAGGCGAGTAACGGGTACACGATCCACCACGTGCTCTCCGACTGCGTGAACAGGAACCCGACGCAGAGCACCGCCCGGCCGATGTCGGCCGCCACCATCACACGCTTGCGGTCCAGCCGGTCCGCCAGGATCCCCATCACCGGCGACACGGCGAAGTACGTCAGGTCCTGGGCCGCCAGCAGGAACGCCACCGCGAGCGCGGAGCCGGTGACATCCAGCACCAGGCCGAACAGGGCGACCAGCAGGAACCAGTCCCCGCCGAGCGAGATCAGGCTGGAGAGATAGGCGCGGCGGAAATCAACGTTGCGCCGCAGGAGCGAGATGCTCGCTCGGACGCCGCCCTCGGGGGATCCCTTTTCGGCCACGATTTGCCAGACTACCGTTGGGACGATCGAGGAGGCTTCCATGCTCGAAGGCATCACGTGGTACCGCCAGTCCGCGCTCCGGTTCACCGATGGCGAACGGACCATCTACATCGATCCGTGGGGGACGGACGAGGCCGCGCCGCCGGCCGACCTGATCCTGATCACGCACGCGCACGACGACCACCTGCAACCGGAAGAGATCGCGCGACTCTCGGCCGCGGGGGCCAAGATCGTCGCCCCGCACGACGTCGCGGCCGAGCTCTCCGGCGACGTGACCCCCGTCGCGCCAGGTGGATCCCATGAGATCGCCGGCGTGCGATTCACCACGGTGCCCGCCTACAACACGGCCGAGGAGCGCCTGGAGATGCATCCGCGGGCGAACGGGTGGGTGGGCTACGTGCTGGAGCTCCCGGGCGGCACGTACTACCACGCCGGCGATACCGACCATGTCCCGGAGCTCGACGACGTGAAGACGGACGTGGCGTTCTTGCCGATCGGCGGCACGTACACCATGGACGCGGAAGAGGCGGCCGGGCTGGCTCGGTCGATCGAGCCGCGGGTGGCCGTGCCGATGCACTACGGCTTCGTCGTCGGGTCGCCGAGCGATGCCGAGCGCTTCCGCGAGCTCGCGGCTCCGGTCGCGGTCCAGATCCTGACCCCGGTGAACCCGTTCGAACTGGAGTGAGCGCCGCGACCCCATCCGGGCACGGCCGTCGCTCGCTGCACCTGGGCTCGCTGCTCGCTGCGGCCATGGTCGTCGGGGTGGGGGTCTGGCTCGCGGCCCGGACGTTCGGGGCAGGGTCGTGTCCCGAGCACGACGCGCTGCGGGTCGCGACGAGCTGTCGCGCGCTCGTAGGGACCCTTGCGGTCCGCGTCGGCGCGCTCGCGGGCGCCGCGGTGGTCCTGATGGACCTGACGTCCGCGGGCCTCCGGCGAACGGCCGAATCCATGGACGAGGATCGAAGGACCGCCTCTCGCGAGCGTTGGTTCCGCTCCGACAGCGGCTAGCATCGATCCGCGACGACTGAGGGAGGACCACGGATGCTCGGGCTCGGCTACGACGGAGACCTGTTCATCCTGGCGTTCGACCACCGTGGGTCGTTCG
>CAZDXK010000119.1:0-5549 GCA_964509215.1 uncultured Actinomycetes bacterium
CCTTCTGACCGGTGTAGTTGAACGGGGCGTGGTCGGTGGACACCACCGAGAGGTCCCCCCCGCGGAGTCCCGTCCACAGGTCCTCCTGGTGGTCGGCCGTCCGCAGCGGCGGCGAGCAGACGTACTTCGCGCCCTCGAACCCGGGCTTCGCCATGTCGTCCTGGCTCAGGTACAGGTATTGCGGACACGTCTCCGCGTACGCCGCCTGGCCTCGATCCCGCGCCGCCCTCAGCGCGTTCAGCGCGTCGCGCGACGACAGGTGAACGATGTAGGCGGGCGTGTCGGCGAGCTCCGCCAGCCGGAACACGCGATGCACAGCCTCGCCCTCCATGACGGCCGGCCGCGTGAGCCCGTGGTTCACGGGAGCCGTCTTTCCTTCATCGAGGAACTGGCGGACCAGTACGTCGATCGGACCGCCGTTCTCCGCGTGCATCATGATCAGCGCGCCCGACTTCCCCGCCTGCCGCATCGCGCGGAAGATCGACGCGTCGTCGAGCATGAACACACCCGGGTAGGCCATGAAGAGCTTGAACGACGTCACGCCCTCCCCCACCAGCTCGTCCATCTCCTTGAGGACCTGATCGTTCACCTCACGGATGATCACGTGGAACCCGTAGTCGGTGCACGCGTTCTGCGCCTTCGCGAACCAACGATCGAGTCCTTGCCGCAGCCCCTCGCCGTAATCCTGCAGCGCGAAGTCAACGATCGTGGTGGTGCCGCCGAACGCGGCCGCGCGCGTCCCGGTCTCGAAGTCGTCCGAGCAGAAGCTGCCGCCGAACGGCAGCTCCATGTGCGTGTGCACGTCGACACCACCGGGCATCACGTAGCGGCCGGTCGCGTCGATCACGCGGTCCGCCTCGACGGCCATGCCCCTGCCGATCGCCGCGACCTTTTCGTCCTCGATCACGACGTCGGCCTCGGTCGTCTCGGTCGCGGTGACGACCGTGCCCCCTTGGATGAGCATCCTCATGATGGCCTCTCCTCTCGTTCGAGCCGGATATCACGGGATCCGGCGCTGGGTCTCGTTCTCGCGCTCTCGCCGGGACATGGTCTCTCGCAGCCGGTCGGCGAGCTCGGGCATCTGCTCCGACATCGAGGCCAGATCGTCGGCTCCCAGCGCCACCGCCCGAACGTATCCGGTCGCAACGACGGTGGCCCAACGCCGCTCGAGCTTCAGCAACGCCCTCTCACCGACGACCTCGCCGGGCCCGAGGATCGCGACGGGTCGACCGTCGCGCGTTACCTCGATCGATCCCTCTTCGATCACGAACAGCTCATACGGGATGGAACCTTGTTCGAACAGCAGATCGCCGTTCGCGAACTCGACCTCACGCACCCAGCGAAGGAGCTGCGACAGGTCGTGATGATCCAGCTCACCGAAGAGCGGGAGCCGGCGCAGTCGTTCGACATCCACCCCCGAACTCAACCACAAACCGCGCGTTCAGCGGACCACGAACGCCTGACGCGCCAAGATGGCGTAGCCGTCGTCGGCCAACAGGTAGACGCTGTACCGACCGGGTGGCAGAGGCCATGGGCCGGCCGCGTCGGGGTCGAGCGTTCCCGAGCCCTGGATCGCCGTGCGCGTGTAGAACCACGTGAGGTAGGAGTCCACGTTCGGGTTCGCGCCTCGTTCGTAGACGCCGATCCAATCCCATCGCGCGCCCGGGGAGTTCCACCAGCGGACGGCGATCGGTTCGCCGACGCCGTAGACACGACGCGACGTCGACACGTGCGGACCATCCCCCGGCGCCTCGATCCAGAACCGCATCCGTGAGAGCACGGACGAGCCATCCATGAGGAGAGCAACGTAGGTTCCCGGCTCCCAGCCGTCCGTCGTGACGGCGACGGTCCCGTCGGTCTCTCCGGGGATCGGCTCGTCCGCGAGGGGATACACGGGGTCACCTTTGGCCGGAATGACCACGAGATGCTGGTCCGGTCCGCCGGGGGCGTGGAACATCAGCGTCTGATCGGTTCCCGCCTCGACCAGGCGAGCGCCGACCGCGACGAGAGTGGGCAGGACGCCGCCCCCCACGGAGAGCTCGGACACGATCGCGCGGTGGTCGGTGCCCCAGGGGTCCACGGCGATCGTGACGTCGGGGCCCCCCGACTCGCCGACCAGCTCGCTGCCGATCGTCTGGATGTCGCCCGCGGCGTAGATGAAGTCGATGCGATCGGCGGGAGCGCTCGGCCCGGGGCTCCACACACCGGGCGGGCGCGGTCTCCCCGACGGCCACGTGAGCCCCTGGTTCGCGGCGGAATCGGGATTCGCCTCGCGGTAGGAGTCGCGGAACCCCGCGCCCTCCACGAACCGGCTCACCGGCCAGTTGACCGGATAGCGGATCTGGTCGCGGAGCCCGACGGTCTCGGGCGTCCAATCCAGATGTGACGGCGCGTTGAAGTCGCCGAGCAGGATCGCCGGGATGCCTTGGGCGACCAGACCGGAGAGCGCGGTCACCGCGGGCTCCACGGCGGGGACGCGCACGCGTCGTTCGATCTCAAGGATCGTCGCGCGCTTGGCTCCGCGTCGCACGAGGTTCGGGCTGTAGGGGCCGGCGGGGAGATGCACGTTGCCGAGCGCCATGACCCGGCCGGGAACGACCTCGACGAACAGGTAAAGGCCGTCGCCGTGCGGCGGATCGATCAGCGGCAGTCGCGAGATGGCCTGCAGCCGGACGTTGAAGTAGGGATAGCCGAGCGCCTTGGCGAGTCGCGGCACGTTTCCGAAGCCCTCTTCGACCGCGATCACGTCGGCTTCCGCCGCCTGGGCGGCCCGGACGATGCTGTCGAAGCTCACCACCGTCCCGCCGTACTCGATGTTGAAGTTCATCACCCGCAGGTTCATGGGCGTGGTGGCCGAGGGGTTCGCGGGTGCGGTTGCCGAGACCGACATAGCAACGAACGCCGAGCCGATCAGCACGATCGCGAAGAGCGCTCGGAGCGCGCCCGCGCGCGGTCGAAGGCGATAGCCGCTCATAGAGCGCACGCTACCCTCTCCGACCACCTGCGCGGTAGCCGCGCGGGCCGTCGACTACCCGAGCGCTCAGCGCCGGCGGCGGTTCCCGTTCCCAGGTCGGTTCTGGCCGCCCGAGGGCCGGGCCGTGTCCATCCGCAGACCAGCCTGGCCGAACTCCGCGTGGAGCTCGAGCACCTTGGCGATCTGGCCGACGTCCGAGCGCTTCTCGGGGGTGACGAACGTGATCCCTGTGCCGCCACGCCCCGCGCGCGCCGTGCGTCCCACGCGATGCACGTAGGCCTTCTCGTCCTCGGGCGGATCGAAGTTGATCACGTGCGTGATGTGCTCAAGATCCAGACCGCGGGCGGCGACGTCCGTCGCGACGAGCACGTCGTTCGCACCGGATGCGAATTGCCCGAGCGCCCGTTCACGCGCGCCCTGCGCCATCCCGCCGTGCAACGCACCGGCTCGGAAGCCCTGGGTCTTCAGGTTCTTCGCCAAGCGATCGGCGCCGCGCTGCGTCCGCACGAAGATCAGCGTCAGCCCGCGATCTGCAGCCAGCTCACGGACGAGCGCCTGCGACTTGCGGCTCTGTTCCACGGCAACGAAGCGATGATCGGCCTCGGCTACGAGCACCCCGTCGTCGTCGTTCACCTCGTGCGTCACGGGATCCTGCGTGAAGCGCGCGGCCAGCCGCCCCACCTCACCGTCGAGCGTGGCGGAGAACAGCATGGTCTGGCGATCCGGGCGAAGCATCTCGAGGATGCGCTTCACGTCGGGAAGGAACCCCATGTCGAGCATGCGGTCCGCCTCGTCCAGCACGCAGATCCGCACACGGTCCAGGCGGAGCAGCCTGCGCGCCACCAGATCGAGGAGACGACCCGGCGTAGCGATCACGATATCCGCCCGACGCGCGCGCTTGGCCTGCGGGCCGATGGCGACGCCTCCGTAGACGGCCGCAACGTGCAGGTGGCGGACGTCGGCGATCGCGCGGAAATCCTCGGTCACCTGGCTGGCGAGCTCTCGCGTCGGCGCCAGGATCAGTGCCGTCGGGCTGTTACCGCTCGGCGTCAGCCGTTCGACGATCGGTACGGCGAACGCGAGCGTCTTGCCGGACCCGGTTCGCGAGCGTGCGAGCACGTCGCGTCCGGCGATCGCGTCGCGGAGGACGAGCTCCTGGATGGCGAACGCTCCGGTGATGCCGCGCATCGCGAGCGCGTCGACGACCGGCCGGGAGACACCGAACTCGGCGAAGCCGCTGAGTGAGGCGACGGATACCAGCGGCTCCAGGGTCGCGAGCGAAGCGACGGGGGAAGGACGCCGTGGGTTCACGGTTCGTTGCGACATGGATCGGATCCCTTCGAAAGATGTGGGGATGAGCGGCCCAAATCTTCCGGAAAGGGAGGGAGTGAGACGGCCTTCACCACGCGATGTCGGCGCATGAGCGCGCTCGACTTACTTCAACAGCGTACGCGAAACCGGCAGAGCCGCGACGGAAGCGACGATACGCGTACCTACGACCGGGCGAGCGGGTGCTGGTACTTGGAGTCCGTGTGGAGCCAGCATGTCGTGCCGGCGTTGTACGTGGTGAGCACGGTCGAGCACCCTTCGAAGTGGCACCGCCGTCCGGCAGATGCACGCGATCCCGCGCGTTTCCCGCGGTCCGGCAAGCCGAACTGGACCTGATTGCTGCCGCTGGTTGCCTTCGCCATCGACGGTCTCCGATCTGGAACGCATGATCCGTGGAGGGCGAGGGCGAACGGGTTTGGAACCCCAGTTTCGATCACTCGGCGCGAACCCTCGGACGTCCGCCCGAGACTCTGAGCGTACTACGTTCGCCCTAGCCGACGACGGACGCTGGGCGAACGGCGGTTCGTGTTGACCCCGCGTCAACGTTCTTGGTTGGATGCCGCAACCGGCGACGGAAGGGAACGACATGACGGAGCTCCACGTCCTTTGCGACGGATACGTCCGAGAAAGAGACGAGCTCCGCGTCGGTTCGACGGTCGGATTCGTGCGCGATGGAGACGCGCTCGTCGTGATCGATCCCGGCATGGTCACGAGCGCCACGTTGATCGTCGACCCGCTCCTCGCGCTGGGTGTCAAGCCGAGCGACGTCACGGACGTCGTGGTCTCCCACCATCATCCGGACCACACAGTGAACGTGGGCCTGTTCCCCGGTGCACGCGTGCACGACTTCCAAGCGATCTACGTCGACGACCTCTGGATCGACCGGCGGGCCGAGGGGTTCCAGCTGTCACCCAACGTCAGGTTGATCGAGACGCCGGGCCACACACCGCAAGACATCACGACCCTCGTGACGACCGAGAGCGGCATCGTCGGGTTCACGCACCTGTGGTGGGCCGCCGACGGGCCGGCTGACGATCCCTACACGCACGACGCCGCCGTGCTGCACGCCAACCGCGAGCGCGTGCTGGGTCTGGCCTCCGAGATCGTGCCGGGCCACGGTCCGCGGTTCGTTCCGGACGAGCACACGCCACGCTGATCGTGGGCCGGCGATGACGCCACCGAAGCTCATCCTGATCCTCAGCGAGAACTGGACGATGACGTCGCCGCGCGACCTCTCGTCGCTCGT
>CAZDXK010000120.1:0-5517 GCA_964509215.1 uncultured Actinomycetes bacterium
CAGCCGGCGCCGCGCCACTCGAACCCGGCGTCGGAGAAGACGCGGTCCAGCCCTTCGCGTTCCGCCTGCTCCTTCACCGCGAACGAGCCGGGGACGACGAGCGCGCGAAGGCCGCCGGCGACCTTCCGACCCCCGACCACGCTGGCCGCGACACGAAGGTCCTCGATGCGTGAGTTCGTGCACGAACCGATGAAGATCGTGTCGGGACGGATCTCACGGATGAGCGTGCCCGGCGCGAGCGCCATGTACGCGAGGGCGCGGATCGCGGCTTCGCGCTTGCCCGCGTCGTCTATCACCTCGGGGTCGGGCACCGCGCCGTCGATGGTGACGCTCTGGCTCGGGTTCGTTCCCCAGGTGACGTACGGACGCAGCTCGGCCGCGTCGATCGCGACCTCCGTATCGAACGTCGCGCCGTCGTCCGTCGGCAGCGATCGCCAGTCCTCGAGCGCGCGCTCCCAGTCCGCACCCTTCGGGGCGTGCGGGCGCCCCTCGACGTAGGCGAACGTCGTGTCGTCGGGTGCGACCATGCCCGCGCGCGCTCCGGCCTCGATCGACATGTTGCAGATGGTCATCCTGCCCTCCATCGAGAGCGCGCGGATCGCCGAACCTCGGTACTCGATGATGCGACCGACGCCGCCGCTCGTCCCGATGCGAGCGATGATCCCCAGGATCACGTCCTTCGCCGCGACGCCGGGAGGGAGCTCGCCATCGACCGTCACGGACATGGTGCCCGGCTTGGTCTGCGGCAGGGTCTGGGTAGCCAGGACGTGCTCGACCTCTGACGTCCCGATGCCGATCGCGAGCGCGCCGAACGCGCCGTGCGTGGACGTGTGCGAGTCGCCGCACACGATCACCAGACCCGGTTGCGTGTAGCCCTGTTCGGGACCGATGACGTGCACGATGCCCTGACCCGGCGACCCCATCGGGAAGAGCGTGATACCGAACTCCGCGGCGTTCGCGGAAAGAGCGTCCATCTGACGCTTCGAGATGGGGTCGGTGACCGGGCCGATTGTCGTCGGGACGTTGTGATCCATCGTCGCGACGGTGAGGTCAGGGCGGCGGACGGGGCGGCCATGCAGGCGCAGTCCGTCGAACGCCTGCGGGCTCGTGACCTCGTGCACAAGGTGCAGGTCCACATAGAGGAGGTCGGGCTCTCCGTCGGCTCGATGGACGACGTGGCGTTCCCAGACCTTCTCCGCGAGCGTCTGCGGTGGCATCGAGATCGATCTCCTCGTTGTTTGTCGACACCCTCCGTGTCGTCCGTCCGCTCTCCCGGACGTCTTGCACCCGTGTTCCGCTATGTGGAATCCTGATACCGTTATGCGGAACATGACCCTACCAGACCGCTCTCGGACACGCCAGGTCGTCGACACGGAGGTCGGCGTGATCGACCGGGCAGTTGCGATCCTCGATGCGGTTGAGCACGGCGCTCGAAGCCATGCCGCCGTGGTGCGAGCGACCGGCCTCTCCCGCACCACCGCTCACCGACTCCTCAAGTCCCTCGACGCACACGGCCTGCTCGAATACGCCGGGGGGCGCGGGTATCGGCTCGGACCGCGGCTGCTGAAGCTCGCCGCCATGGCGATGCAAGAGCCATCGCTCCGCGACGCGGCGCATCCCGCGCTCGAACGACTGGCGGTGGCGACGGGTGAGAGCGCGCAGCTCTACGTGACCTCGATCGACGGTCGCGTCTGTGTTGACGCCGTCGAATCCTCAAGCGAGCTGCGCACGTTCGTGCCTATCGGAGAAGAGCTCCCGCTCTGGGCGGGATCGGCCGGGAAGGTCTTCCTCGCGTCGATGCTTCCCGAGCAAGCTGAGGCGCACATCCGGCGCGGGCATGCGCTCACGACGGCGACGCCGACGGCTGACCGTCTCCGCCGACAACTCGCCGCCGTCCGCAGACAAGGATGGGCGGCGAGCGCCGGCGAACGGCAGGCGGGGGTGGGATCGGTCAGCGCCCCCGTCTACGGCTCACGCGGCGAGACGATCGCAGCCGTGTCGATCTCAGGGCCGACAACGCGTATCCGCCGCGCCGACGCCAAGCGATACGCGCCTGCGGTCGTCGCCGCCGCCAAAGAGATCGGATCGGCGCTCAGCTACCAGGCGTAGGCCTCGGGCGCGGCGCCGCCCGGTCCAGGGAAGATCTCGTCGAGCTTCGCGAGCACGTCGTCACCCAGGCGGATCTCGAGCGCTCGCATCAACGCGTGGAGCTGGTCGGGGGTGCGGGGTCCGATGATCGGCGACGTGACGCCGGGCTGTGCCAGAAGCCATGCGAGCGCGACGTCCGACGGTCGTTCGCCGAGCTCGGAGCAGAGCGCCTCCCAGCGCTCGAGCTGGTCCCGATGCTCCTGGATCTCTCCCTGGAGGTACTCGCTGGAGCGACGCCCCTCCTCGACCTTGGACAGCGCTCCCGCCAGCAGGCCGCCCGACAGCGGGCTGTACGGGATCAGTCCCATCCCGTACTCCCGCACGGCGGGCAGAACCTCGAGCTCGATCGTTCGCGCGCTGAGGTTGTACAGGCTCTGCTCCGACGCAAGGCCCAAGAAGTTCCGCGCGCGCGCGATCTCGTTCGCACGAGCGATGTGCCACCCCGCGAAGTTGCTGGAGCCGACGTAGAGGATCTTGCCCTGCTGCACGAGCAGCGCCATCGCCTGCCAGACCTCGTCCCACCACGCGTCGCGGTCGATGTGGTGCATCTGATACAGGTCGAGGTGATCGGTACGCAGCCGTTTGAGCGACGCCTCGCACGCCTTGCGGATCGCGAGCACCGACAGGCGGCCCTCGTTCGGCCAGTCGCCCATCTGTCCGTAGACCTTGCTGGCAAGCACGACCTTGTCGCGCCGTCCGCCGCCCTTCGCGAACCACCTCCCGATGATCTCCTCGGTGGCCCCGACGCCGAGGTGACGGCCGTACACGTTGGCGGTGTCGAAGAAGTTGACGCCGTGGGCGACCGCCGCGTCCATGATCGCGTGGCTGTCGGCTTCCGACGCGTGCGGTCCGAAGTTCATGGTGCCGAGAGTGAGGCGGCTCACCACGAGGCCGAGCCGGCCGAGGTGCGTGTACTCCATGACCGTGAGTTTACCGGCGCTCGCCAATAGGCTCGGTGGATGGCTCGACGGCGAGCGAGCCGTCGCGCTCAGGACCTCGGGCGCCGGGGATGAACATGAACAACAACGTGACGCTCGCCCCCAGCACGCCCGCCGCGATCAGGGTGGTGCGCGCACCGAACGCGGCGGCCAACGGGCCAACGATGGCGAACGAGAGCGGGACGCCCCCGAGCGAGATCATCCAGTCCAGGCTGAAGACGCGCCCAAGGAGCTCGGCCGGGACCAGGCGCTGCACCAACGTCACCCACACGATGACTAGCACCGTGATCGAGCCCTCGGACACGAACGCCACGGCCATGGCCTGCCAGATCGTGTCGACAACGCCGAATCCGGCCGTCATCAGCATCCCGAGCGCCCACGACAGGTACAGGAGGGTCACCGGTCTCCGCGGCAGTCCGACCTGCCCCATCACGACCGCCGCGAGGACGGACGCCACGCCGCCCGCGCCGAACACCAGACCGAGGTCGGTGGCCGACCCGTTCAGGGCGTTCTTGACCACGAACGGGACGAGCGTCTCCCACGGCCCCCAGACGCAGAGCAGGCTGATGAACGCGGCGACCATGGCGACCCAGATCCATGTCTGCTGACGGACGTACCGGATGCCCTCCTTCGCCTCGACCCAGATCGAGGCCTCGTTCCCCGGCTCCCGCTCGGCCCGTCGCACGCGCATGAGCAGGATCATCAGCGCCGAGAACGCGAACGTGCCGCCGTCGGCGATGAACGCCCACCCCGCGCCGACGCTCCCCACCAAGAACCCGCCGATCACCGGGCCGACGAGCGTCATGGCGATCGGCCGCACGAGCTGCCCGAGCGAGTTCGCTTCCATGAGCAGGTCCGGCGGCACGATGCTCGGCACGATCGACGAGAACGCGGGCCCGAAGATGGCCTGACCAACTCCGTACACTGCCACCAGCCCGACGAGCAGCGGGATGGTGAGGGCATCCGAGATCGAGAGGGCGCCCACGGTGCTGATGGCCACGAGCCGGATCACGTCCCCGACGATCATGAGCCGGCGCCGATCGACCCGATCCGCGAGCGCGCCGCTGCCGAGCATCAACAAGACTTGCGGAAGGCTCCACGCGAGCCCGACCATCGCGAGCGCCGTGGGGGTGTTCGAGATCAGGTAGACCTGCCACGCGATCGCCAGGGTGTAGACCCCGTCGCCCACGAGCGAGACGGCGCTCCCGGTCCACAACAACGCGAAGTCCCGGATCGAGAGCGGCCGCAGGATGCCGACCCGCCCGAGACGCATCCGCGACGTGCTCACCCGCCGAGCATACGGAGTGGGCCCGACGGAACGGGTGGTCTCGTGGCGGTCCATTGGTAGGGTCCGACGCATGAGCGAGATCGGCGAGCAGGTCCGGTGGGGGATCCTCGGGACGGCGGGGATCGCGGAGAGCGCGTTCCTCCCGGCGCTCCGCGAGACGGGCGACGGCGTCGCGGTGGCCGTGGGGAGCCGCGACCCGGAGCGAGGGAAGCGATGGGCGGCGGAGCAGAGCGTCGCCCGTGCGGTGCAGGGCTACGACGCGGTGATCGCCGACCCCGACGTCGAGGCCGTGTACGTGCCGCTGCCGAACGGCCTGCACGCGGACTGGACGATCGCCGCGCTCGAGGCCGGCAAGTCCGTCCTGTGCGAGAAACCACTCTGCGGAACGGTCGAGGACACGGAACGGGTGCTCGCCGCGGCACGCTCGGCCGCCGGGTCGCTCTGGGAGGCGTTCGTGTTCCCGTTCCACGAGCAGATGGATCGCGTGCGGGAGTTGCTCTCCGGCGGCACGATCGGCGAGGTCCGCGAGGTCCAGTCGCGGTTCCACTTCGTCCTGGACGACCCGAGCAACATCCGGTTGTTCGCCGACCTGGCCGGGGGCTCGATCCAGGACGTGGGCTGTTATCCGATCCGCTTGTCGCGCCTGCTCTTCGACGCCGAGCCGGATCTGTCGCGAGCGCTCGCCGACGCCGAGTGGACGGTCGACGGCGCCGACATGGAGCTCTGGGGAGCGTTGGTCTTCCCCGGCGATCGCCGGCTGGTGTTCTCATGCGGCTTCCGAAGCGCGTACGACCCGTTCACGCGCGTCTTGGGTACCGAGGGCGAGATCCGCATGACGGGCCCGTTCCACCCCGAGCCCGAGGACGAGGTGGTGATCGTGCGAGATGGACATGGCGAACGGCAACCCGCAACTACGTCCGGCGAGATGTCCTTCACGCCGGCGATCCGGCACATCCATCGCGTACTGCGGGGACTGGAGGAGCCACGTCACCTGGCCGTGGACGAAGCGATGGGGAACGCGAAAGCGATCGCCGCGTTGCTCGAATCCGCCAGCGTCCGCGCATAGGTCCTTCTGAGCTCACGAGCGAAGCGCGCCGGGAGGGAGTCGAACCCCCAACCTTCTGATCCGTAGTCAGATGCTCT
>CAZDXK010000121.1:0-5516 GCA_964509215.1 uncultured Actinomycetes bacterium
GCGACGACCTTCGGGACGTGATAGTGCTCGAGGGCGACGCGCGCGGAGACGATGTTCGAGTTGTCGCCGCTGGAGACGGCGACGAACGCGTCGGCCTCCTTGATGCCTGCCCCCTCCAGCACGTCTCGATCGAAACCCAACCCCACGATCGTCGTGGCGCGCGTTCCGGGGGGGTACTTCACGAATGCGGCGGGGTTCTTGTCGATGACCGCGACGTCGTGCCCGCCATCGAGGAGTTGTAGGGCCAATTCGGACCCCACGCGTCCACATCCCATGACGATGACCTTCATGCGGGGGAGCCTACTGGACGCCTACGGCGGCTGCCACGGACGTCTCGGCGGCCGGGCGGGGCGCGAAATAGTAGGGGACGCGCGCAACGTCGATGTGGGGGTACCGGCCGAGCGTTCGCATGATCTTGCTGCTCGTCCGGTCGTGGAGCAGGCGTTGACGGAGCTTGGGGAAGTCCCGCCGAGCCATCACGACGGTCACTTCCGTCCCTCGATCGGATCGGCTCAGCACGTACTCCTCCAGCGCGCGCGTGACGTTGCGGTCCCAGCATTCGATGACGTCGAGCGGAACCGGCATGCGTGCGTCCATCCATCTCTTGACGAGCATCCCGGCGCGATCGGGGTCGACGGCCGCGTGGACCGCCCAGACCTCGGTACACCCCAGGGTGAGCGGATAGCGCACGGCGCGAAGGACCGCGCTGTCCAGCTTGTCGACCAACACGATGGCGGTGTGCCGACCGCGGGGAGCCAGTCGCACCACAGGCCTTCCCTGGTCGTCGAACGAGAGGGGATGCACGCCGTCGGGATGATCGCGCACCAGCGTCACACGCACCTGCTCGTACGGCAGCAGCGCTCTGGTGAGCCGCGCACCGGCCCGAGCCTCGGAGAGCCGCTCGCGCGCAGATGTCTCGTGGGACACCGGGATCAACACGTTCACGTCCCGGTCGTTCGGCATGGCTCCGATGAACCCGGCAAGCCGGCTCCCGCCTTCGCCTCCTCCTCGCAGGATCTTCAGGGGAACCTCGCTCAGGCCGGCGGCCCTCCACGCTGTCTCCAACTGGAGCGTCCGCAGCGGGTCGTCCTCGATGTGGACGGCCCGGACGTCGTCCGCACGGATCGTCCTGGCGTACTGGAGCGCGTGGATGGTCTTGGAGTCGACCTGATCGACGAGCAACACGATCGCCGGTCGCTTCAGGTCGTCCGTGCTGAACCGTTCAAGGTCCCGCTGGAGCTCGTGTTGTTCCACCTCGTACTGCCGGGCCAACCGGATCAACCCGTAGACCATGATCGGCACCAGGACGACGACGGCCCACGCCCCATGCGTGAACTTCGTGATCCCGATGACGAGCAGGACGATCCCGGTCGCGATCGCTCCCAGGCCGTTGACCAGCAGGCCGATACGCCAGTGAGGCTCCCTTATCCGAAGGTGCCGCTTGGCCATGCCCGCCTGCGACAACGTGAACGACGTGAAGACGCCGATCGCGTAGAACGGGATCAGCCGCGTGACGTCGCCGCCGAACGCGATCACGAGCGCCGCCGCGGCCAACGAGAGCGCGATGATCCCGTTCGAGAACACCAGCCGGTGTCCGCGCGTCGTGAACTGCCGCGGCAGGAAGTCGTCGCCGGCCTGGAAGCTCGCCAGACGCGGGAAGTCGGCGAACGCGGTGTTCGCGGCGAGGACCAGGACCATCGTGGTGGCGATCTGCAGGACATAGAACGCCACGTGGCCGAGCGTGCTGTCTCCGTATACGGCGCGGCCGATCTCGGCGAGCACGGTCTGCTGCTGCGTCGGATCGGGGACCGCCTGGACCTTCTGCGCGAGGAACGAGATCCCCAGGAACATCGTCCCGAGCAGGGCACCCATCCACATCAGCGTGGTCCGCGCGTTCTTCCACTCCGGTGGGCGGAACGCAGGCACGCCGTTCGAGATGGCCTCGACGCCGGTCATCGCGGTGCTGCCCGATGCGAGCGCGTGCAGGCCGAGGAACAAGCCGACGATCGCGATCGGCTCGATCCCGTTGGCGGCGTGTTCGCTCGCCCACCCGGCCACGTAGCCCTCGCTCGCTGCATGCTGGAGGGTGCCGGACGCGAGCCGCACGATCCCGAGCCCGATGAGCGAGCCGATCGTCGCCAGGAACAGGAACGTCGGGGCGGCGAAGATGCGTCCCGACTCCTTCACCCCCCGGAGGTTGCCGACGGCGATGAGCGCGATGAAGAACAGACACATCGGAACGCGGAGCTCGTGCAATGCGGGAACGGCCGCGATGATGGCCGAAACGCCTGCCGACACAGAGACCGCCACGGTGAGCACGTAGTCGGTCAGCAGCGCGACGCCCGCGACCTGCGCGGGAACCAATCCGAAGTTGTCCTTGGTGACGATGTAGGCGCCCCCAGCGGACGGGTAGGCCTTGATCGTCTGCCGGTAGCTGAACATCAAGATCGCGAGCACACCGACGATCGCGAACGAGAGCGGCAGGATCAGCGTGAACGCGGCTGTGGCGACCACTCCCGCGATGAAGAGGGTCCGCAGCATCTCCTCGGTGGCGTAGGCGACGGAGGAGAGGGCGTCCGACGAGAAGATCGCGAGCGCCGTGGACTTCCCCAGCCGCTCGTGGATCAGTTGCGCGGTGGGAAGCGCCGGTCCGAGGAGGAGCCGCTTGAGGGAGTAGGCACCGGGATGGGGCAGCGGTCCGGGGGCGCGGTGCGCCGGCCGATCCAACCGTGTCGTGTTCGTCACCGTCTGGCTCCTCGAGTATGCGGGTTGTCCATGTACAGCGTCGGCGATCGGACGTGAAGGACCCGTGAAGGTCGGGCCCGGCACCGTGAAGATGTCGTGAAAAGGGCTAGCGTTCGTACCGTGAGCGTCCGCGATCTGTTGCGTCCCGGCCGACGGGCCACGGCCCTACAGGCGGCGATCATCGCCCTGGCCCTGTCGACCGTGGCGACCGGACTCGGTCTGCTGATCGACCGGCAGGGTGATGTGATCGCCGTGTCCTTCTACTTCCTGGCGGTGGTGTTGGCGTCCACCTCGGGAGGGATCCGCGCGGGCGTCATCGCCGCGGTCCTGTGTTCTCTCGGGTTCACGTTCTTCTTCACCGCGCCGGCGTACGCCCTCCGGGTCGCGCGTGTCCAAGATGCCGTGGCCGCGGTCGTGTTCCTGGTGGTGGGGTCGGTCGTCGGGCTCCTGGTCGCGCGCATGATCGACGAGCGTGAGCGTGCATCCGAGCGGGAGCGCGATGCGCGGCTGCTCGGGTACCTGGCGACCAAGCTCCTTTCCGGCGAACCGCTCGATCGCGTCCTGGACGATTTCGCGTCGGCCCTGATCGGGCCGTTCGGGCTGCTTCGTTGCGAGGTCTCGGCGACGACGGAAGATGTGGTCACCGAGAAGCGCGTGATCGGGCAGGAGGGTCCCACTGGTCCGACGCAGACACTCGCCATCGCGATCGGGAACGTCTCGTTCGGCACGCTGACGGCCGTGCGCCCGGTCGGCGGCAGGCCGTTCACCTCCGACGATCGCGAGCTGCTCGAGGCAGCGGCGAAGCAAGCCGCGTTCGCGCTCGAACGCGCCCGCCTGGACGCGCAGGTTCGAGGGGCGCAGATGGATTCCGAGACCAGTAGGTTGCGTGCGGCCCTCTTCTCCAGCGTGACGCATGACCTCCGGACGCCGCTCGCCTCGATCAAGGCCGGGGTTTCGAGCCTGCTCTCCCACGAGGTGTCCTACGATCCCGCCCAGCAACGGGAGCTCCTCACGACCGTGCTCGAGGAGACCGACCGCATGAACCGGCTCGTCGGCAACCTGATGGACCTGTCGAGGATCCGCGCGGGGGCGCTTGTACTTGCACGCGAGCCTGCCGCGATCGACGAGATCGTCGACGCCGTCGTCGCGAGGATGCGTCCACGTCTGCAGGGCGTAGGCGTCCGGCTGAACGTCCGGCCGGATCTGCCGGACGTGTTCGTGGATCCGGTGCAGATCGACCAGGTCCTCACCAACCTCTTGGAGAACGCGGCGGCGCATTCCCCCGCGGGGGGCGAGGTGCTGGTCGCGGCGTCGTCGTATCGCGACTCGATCCAGATCAGGGTGGCGGATCAGGGCGAGGGGATCCCGGAAGCCGAACGCGAGCGAGTGTTCGAGGCGTTCTACCGTGGTAACGCGGCGCCGGAGCGACCGGGGAGCGGCCTCGGGCTTGCGATCGCGCAGGCCATCGTTGCGGCGCACGACGGTCACATCTGGATCGAGGGGGCCCCCGGCGGCGGTACCGTCGTGGTGTTCGAGCTTCCGGTGAAAGCGGACCCCGCGTGAAGGTGCTCGTCGTCGACGACGAACCGCAGATCCGCCGCGCGCTCCGCACGAGCCTGGAGGCGCATGGATACGACGTCGCGGCCGTGGGGACCGGGGAGGAAGGCGTGCTCGCCGTGGCGGAGATGGCTCCCGACCTGGTGCTGCTCGATCTCGGACTCCCCGACGTCGACGGCGCCGAGGTGATCGGGCGCATCCGCGCGTTCAGCGAGGTGCCGATCATCGTCGTGTCCGTCCGCGAAGGACAACACGACAAGGTCGCCGCCCTCGATGCGGGAGCCGACGACTTCGTGACCAAGCCGTTCGGCATGGAGGAGCTGCTGGCCCGATCCCGCGCCGCTCTCCGCCGGCGCCGGCCGGAAGACCCGACCCCGTCGGTCGTGCGCTTCGGCGACCTGACCGTCGATCTGGCTCGCAGGCTCGTGACCCGCGGCGACGAGGCCTTGCACCTCACACCGACCGAGTACGGGTTGCTCGAGGCCCTGGTGTCCAACCCGGGGAAGCTCCTCACGCACGGTTGGCTGCTCCGCCGTGTCTGGGGCCGTGGCTACGGCACGGAGACGACGTACCTGCGGACGTACGTCCGGGCGCTGCGGAGGAAGCTCGGCGACGACGCCTCGGCGCCCGGCCTCATCACCACGGAACCCGGCGTCGGCTACCGATGGGTCGCCGAGCCAACGGGGTAGCATCCGCCGCATGGATCGCACGAAGGCGAAGGGGCCGATCAGCGAGGTCGTCAAGCGGCTGGTCCTGGGAAGGGCGGTCCCGAGCGAAGGGCTCGAGCACACCCTCCTGCCGAAGATCCTTGCGCTGCCGGTCTTCTCGTCTGACGCACTCTCCTCGGTCGCGTACGCGACCGAGGAGACCCTCCGGGTGCTGCTCATCGCGAGCGCGACCAGCACCCGCTTCGCCATGCCGATCGCGATCGCGATCGCGATCCTCCTGGTCGTCGTGGTCTCCTCGTATCGCCAGACGGTGCGCGCCTACCCGAACGGCGGTGGCTCTTACATCGTGAGCAGGGAGAACCTCGGGACGTTCGCAGGCCTGTTGGCGGCCGCCGCGTTGCTCACGGACTACGTGCTGACGGTCGCCGTGTCGGTGGTCGCCGGCGTCTTCGCGATGATCTCGGCCATCCCCAGCCTCGCGCCCTACAAGGTGGAGTTCGCCGTCGGGTTCGTCGTGTTGATCACGCTGATGAACCTGCGAGGCGT
>CAZDXK010000122.1:0-5504 GCA_964509215.1 uncultured Actinomycetes bacterium
AGACACCCGCCAGGTAGGGATACGCGGCGAGCGGCGTCCCCCACTGCACGTTCAGGTCCTCGGTGTGCCCACCGTCCGACGCGCTGAACACCGTCAACGCGACCGCCCCCTCGTAGGTCACGACGGAGCCGGCGGTCGACCGGGCCGCCTTGACCCATCGCCTGCCGTCGAGACCGCCCTCCTTGTCCCACCCGATGTACACCTGATCGTTCGAGCCGTCCGTGAGATGACAGCCACAGGAAGATTGCACGCCGTACTTCCGGATCTTGTACAGCGCGAAGCTCCGAGCCGCGACCGCCTGCGCGCGGAGCGCCTCCTCGGGCCAACTGCTCGGCACCTCACCGATCCCCAGCAGGTACTCCTCGAACGGCACCTGCAGGATCAACCGCAGAGAGCAACCGTTCGCACACGCGGTGAGGTTGAACTCGAGCGTGCCGCGGTTGTAGGTCGCGCCGCCCTCCGGCACGGTCACGCGCGCCCCGTGATCGGCGTACGTCGCGAACAGGTCGGACGACGCGCTGCCCCATGTTTTGCCGCCGACGACGTCGCCGGCGGCGTCGCGCACCTCGTACGCCCCGTCCACGGACCGGACGGTCCATGTCTCGCCTGCGGGAACCTTGCCAACCGACGTGTCCCCGGCCGCCTTCTTCACCGACAATCGGACCGGTCCGGCCTCCGCCGTCAGATGCAAGGCGTCCTCAGCCGTGGCCAGCGCGACCCGGATGTCGCCCGGCGGATCCACGATCTTCGACACCTTCGTGCCGCTGTAGAAGTGCGTGAGGATCCGGGTCGACGTCCAACCCTGGGTGGCCAACCCGTACGCCCCCCATTGCGAGAGGCCGAGCCCGTGGCCCCACCCGCTGCCGTAGAACGTGAAGGGTTCGCCCGCGCGCGCTGAGACCGTGGGGACGAGGGCGGCCGAAACGGCCAGGACGAGCGTGAGTAGACGGATGCGTCGCATGGAAGGCTTCCCCGGTCGGAACCGGCACCGTAACACACGGATCCCGCCGGATCGGTGAGCTACTCCGCGGCGGCTTCCGTGCCTGCGGACACCCGCGCGCCGTCGAGCTCCGCACCGTCTGGAACCCAGGATGCTTCGCCCAGAACGCATCCCATGAGCGTGGCGCCCGAGCCCACGCGAGAGCCCGGCCCGAGGACCGACGCGACGATGCGCGCCTCCCCCTCGACCACGGCGCCCCGGTGGATCACCGAATCGTCGACCTGGGCGCCGGCGCGGATAGCCGCTCCCGGCCCGACAGCGACCCACCGTCCGAGATGCGCCCGCAGGTCGACGTCGGCCGTTGCGTCGATCCAGGGCGCGGGATAGGAGACGCCCCGCACCTTGCCCTCGAACAGGTCGAAGTGCGCCTGGAGGTATTGCGCGGGCGTTCCGAGGTCGAGCCAGTACGGATCCGACAGGAAGCCGAACACGTCGTGTCCCGCGGCGATCACGGCCGGGAACACGTCGCGCTCGATCGAAACGTTCTCACCGGCGGTCCAACCGGTGAGGACCGCCGGGTCAAGCAGGTACGTTCCCGCGTTGATGTCGCCCGGGACGGGGAGCTCGGGCTTCTCGCGGAACTCCCGCACA
Source organism: uncultured Actinomycetes bacterium (assembly GCA_964509215.1). Lineage (GTDB taxonomy): Bacteria > Actinomycetota > UBA4738 > UBA4738 > HRBIN12 > JBBQVZ01. Next base: position 1,592 of record CAZDXK010000122.1, read on the forward strand.
CGGCCGTCCGCGTCCGTCGGGACCAGGCCGAACGCCCTCGCGTCCTCGACGTGATGCAGGGCGATCGTGACCTCCGCGCCTCGTTCACGGTGGAGCGCGAGCATCGCGGTCAGGTCGAGGTCGGTGAGGATGTCACCGTTCAACGCGAAGAACGGTCCGTCCCCCAGGGCGGCGAGCGCGTTCACGATCGCTCCGCCGGTGCCGAGCGGCGCGGTCTCGGTGATCCACGTGATCGCGGGATCACCGTGCCGCGACCGGATGAACGGCTCGAACATCTCCTCCAGGTAGGGCGACGACAGGACCACCTCGTGGACGCCGTGGCGAGCGAGATGGTCGAGGACGTGATCGAGTGACGGCCGATCCATCAACGGCACCAAGGGCTTCGGGATCGTCTCGGTCAGCGGACGCAGCCGTGTGCCCTCGCCCCCGACCAGCACGACGGCCTTCATCCGGCGAACCTCCCCTTCAGCCAGGCCATCTCAGCCCGTGCACGGAGCGCCGTCCACGCGAGCGGCAACGTCAGTTTCCGCCATCCCGAGGCGCGGTGCTTCCGGTAGTACCGATAGATGCTCGCGGAGTGCATCACCGTCATCCGACGGGACCGCCCGGTCGACACGCCCAACGCGTGGAGGATCTCGACCTGTGGCGTGAAGAGGACGGACCATCCCGCATCGCGGAGCCGCGTGGCCAGGTCGAGCTCCTCCCCGTACAGGAGGAAGGACTCGTCGAACATCCCGACCTCATCGAACACCTTGCGGGGCAGCAGCATGCAACAGCCGGAGACCCAGTCGACCTCGCGCTCGGTGGATCGGTCCCACCCCTGCACGTGGTAGCGCCGGCTGAAGCGGTTACCGGGCGCGAGCGGTCCCAGGAACGCGTGACCCACCGCATCGACGACGCTCGGCAGCGGCCTCCCGCTCGGATACACGGTCCCGTCCGTGTTGCGGACCATCGGTCCCACGATCCCCGCGCTCGGATGCGCCCGGGCGACCGCGACGTAGTCGGCGAGCGTCCCCGCCCACCACTCGGTGTCGGGATTCAGAAGCAGCACGTAGGGCGCGTCGGTCTCCCGTATCCCCTGGTTCCACGCCGGCGAGAGGTACACGTTCTCCGGATTCTCGATCAGGCGCACCCACGGATGCGCGGCGATCGCCTTCGCATGACTGCCGTCGCGCGAGGCGTTGTCGATCACCAGCACGTCGATGTCGATATCCCCTCGATGGGCCTGGAGGGACGCCAGGCACCGCTCGAGGTAGTCCCCGGTGTCGTAGTTGACGATGACGATGGCGAGCTCCGCCGAGCCGGGAGCGGTCATCGATGGGGCGTCTGCGCAACCAGCACGATGCCGGCCATGATGCAGAACACGCCCACCCAGCGCAGCCCGGGGACCGTTTCGTTCAGCACGAACCTGTCGGCGAGCAGGATCAGTACGTACGTGAGCGACGCGAACGGGTATGCGAATGAGAGCGAGGTCCGGGAGAGCACGGCGAGCCAAACCATCGCCGACAGCCCGAAGAGGAGCAGTCCGCCCCACACCGCGGGCGTCGTCACGACGTCCTTGACCGATGACGCCGACAGCTTGAGGGCACCGGAGCTGTCGGCGACCTGGTTCATGCCATGCTTCAGCGTGAGCTGGGCGCCGGCGGCGATAAGCACGGAGAACAGGATCAATCCGATCAACATGGCTGGTCGCTTCCCTTTCGTTCGGGCGACGTCTTCGGACGGAGCGGTGGCGCTCATAGGTCCTCGACATCGGCTTCGACGACGACTTCGATGTGCTCTTGCAAGCGCGGAGCCTCGATCACTTCGAACAGGTATCGCTGCGTCTGTACGTGGAACAGATGGCCGGTCGCTCGCGACGAGAGGCCGATGGTGACCCAGTACTTGCCCGCCGTGTACGGGAACGACGGGATCCGGAACCGTACGCGCTTCTTCCCGTCGAAGCGGCCGATGGTGATACCTCGGCTCGAGGTCCGCTCCTCGATCACCGGGTGGTTCGTAGCGCCGTCCAGCACGGCGAAGCCCACATCGAGGTCTTCCACGGGCTCGTTCGTGCGGACGTCGATCTGGATCGTCAGCGAGTCGTCGCGGAGCACCGGACCGTCACCTGCGCCAGAAGCTCGGATCAGCTCCACCGCCGCGATCTCGGCCTCGCGCGTTCCTTCCTCCGCAACGAATCCCGGGTCGGTGCCACCCAGCAACACGTACCGCATCTCGCGGACGACGTCGTCGGGCGATCCGATCGCGTGGATGCGGCCGTGGTCGAGCATCACGGCGCGATCACACACCTCGCGGACGGTGTCGAGCGCGTGCGTCACCAGCACGATCGTCCGGCCCTCAGCCTGGAAGCTCCTGACGCGATCGAGGCACTTGGCCTGGAAGGCCTCGTCGCCTACGGCGAGCACCTCGTCGATCAACAGGATGTCGGGTTCGACGTGCACGGCCACCGCGAACCCGAGCCGGACCAACATGCCCGACGAGAAGAACTTCACCTGATTGTCCATGAAGTCCCGTAGCTCGGCGAACGCGACGATGTCGTCATAGACCCGCTCGGTGTCCTTGCGCGACAGCCCCAGGAACGAAGCGTTCAGATAGACGTTCTCGCGACCCGTGAGCTCGGGGTGGAAGCCTGCCCCGAGCTCGAGGAGCGCCGCGACCCTGCCGCGATAACGGATCACGCCGGACGTGGGACGCAGGATCCCTGCGATGCACTTCAGCAGAGTGGTCTTGCCCGAGCCGTTGTGGCCGATCAGCCCGAGCGACGACCCCTCCTCGACCTCGAACGCGATGTCGCGGAGCGCCCAGAAGTCCTCGGCCCGCATCCGGCCGGAAAGCATCCGCTGCTTGAGCGAGCTCGGGCGTTCGCGGAAAAGGCGGAAGACCTTGGAGACGTCCTCGATCTCGAGCGCCGTGGTCACAGCTCCTCCGCGAAATCGCCGGAGAGACGGAAGAAGAGCCGCCACGTGTACAAGAGGAGAAGGAGCGACACGGCCAGCACGGCGGCGATGACCCCGGCGAGCCAGAGCACGCTCACGTCCGGGAGCACCCGGATGCTGTCCGGCGACACGGTCGCGTACAGCGCCCGCTGGAACCCCGAGACGATCGGCATCAGCGGGTTCAGTAGGTAGACCGTCCACAGATGCGGGCTCCACGGCGCCGTCGGCGCGATCAGCCTGTCCTGGACGAGGCCTCCCTGGTAGACGATCGGCGTCATCCAGAACCACACGAGCAGCGCCAGCCCGATCAGGTGCTGGATGTCCCGGTACCGAACGTTCAACGCCGAGACCCAGAACGTCAACGCGGTCGTGAAGACCACGAGCGTGACGAGCGACAGCGGGTAGAGCACCAGCGCCTCCGTATGGAAGCCGTAGCCGGTGGCGAGCATGAACACGAGCAATACGACCGACTGCAGCACGAAATCGACGAGCGCGACGCCGACCACCGACAACGGCAGGATCTCGCGCGGGAACGCGACCTTCTTCACGAGGTTCCCGTTGTCGATCACGGACCGGGTGCCGTTGCCGACTGCCACCGAGAACAGGTTCCAGGCCAGGAGGCCGGAAAGCAGGAACACCGGGTAGTTCGGCGTGGCGTTGCTGAGGATCCTTACGACGAACGAGAAGACGGCAAGGAACACGATCGGGTTGAGGATCGACCAGATCGCGCCCAGCACCGACGCCGTGTACTTGACCTTCAGCTCCTTGCGGACGAGGTTCAGCAGGATCTCGCGGTAGGCGTACAGCTCGCGGACGCGCGCGATCGGTCGCAGCGAAAGCGACTCGGACGTGCGTTCGGTGACGCTCGGTGCGGTGGCGATGTCGTGCTCCTCGGGTGGATGCGCAGGTCAGACGCGGTGCGTCGAGTCTAGCAACGGGTGACCGTGCGACTTCGGAGGTTCTATGACGTTCCGCGG
>CAZDXK010000123.1:0-5498 GCA_964509215.1 uncultured Actinomycetes bacterium
GGGACGCGGAGCCGGCGGTCGTGACCGACGCGCAGGGCGTGCTCGACACGGCCGGGTCGCGCTACACCTATTCGGCCAACCCGCTCGCGCTGATCAAGGCCGCCGAGCTCGGGCTCTCGAAGGTCGCCCTGGTGGGCATGAGCTGCCAGTCCTCGGTCACCGGCGCGCTCGAGGCCCGGCGGGTCAACAAGTGGCGACGAAAGATCGCCTGGACGTTCGGCCTGCTCTGCTCCAAGACGTTCACCTACGACGGGCTGATGGACGAGATCGCGCAGGACCGTCTGGGCTTGGACCTGGATCGCCTCGCGCGGGTGAACGTGAAGGGGAAGCTCCTCTTCTATACCGACGACGGAGAAGAGCACACGTACTCGTTGAAGGACGCACAGGAGTTCACCCGTCCCGGGTGCCTTCACTGCCCCGATTTCGCCGCGGAGCACGCCGACATCTCGTTCGGCGGGCTCGGCCAATCCGACGGCTGGACGCTCACCATCGTCCGAACCGAGACCGGCCTGGACGTGTGGAACCGGGCGTTGGCCGACGGCGTGATCGAGGCGCGACCGGCGTCGGAGGACCCCAAGGCCGTCGAGCTGATGTTCAAGCTGGCGGCGAAGTCCCGGCGGCGCTGGCCCGGCCCCACCGAGGCTCCTGCCGCCGATCCCGCGCCCGGGCTCCTGCCCGATCCCGTTTGAGCCCGTTCTGATCGAACGGCAACCGGGCTCCACCTCGAGACCTACCAGCCGATACCTCAAGGGCAACCCTTAACGGGGTTCGCCCTGCCGTCGACGACGAGGAGGACCGTCAAGTGGATACCGCACGTGCAGGGACCTCCGGGTCGTTGCATGGTGATGGCATCGTCGAGGCGGTCGCCTTCACCGCGGAACGTCTGCTCCTGTCCGTGGACTGGCGTGATGCGGCCGACGAGATCCTTGCGCGATTGGGTCAGGCTGCAGGCGTCTCTCGGGCATACATCGCCGCGAACGCCGAGGACGGGGAAGGCCGCCTCGTTTCGACCTGGCTGGGCGAGTGGACCGGACCGGGCATCGTCCGGGTCACGGACGATCCCGACTTCCGCTCGGCGCCGTGGGAGGGATCGGGGTTCGGCAGATGGGCCGAGATCTTGGCCCGCGGTGAGATCGTTCTGAGCGCCGTCGCCGACCTACCCGAGACGGAACGACCGCCGCTCGAGTTACACGGGGTCGTCTCGCTGGCGAGCTTCCCCGTGTTCGTGGCCGGCGGATGGTGGGGCGCGATCGGGTTCGACGACTGCATCGGGGTGCGAAGCTGGAGCAGCGACGAGCTCGCCGCGCTGCGGGCGTCGGCCACGGTCTTGGGAGCCGCGATCCAGCGAGAGCGGCTGGACGGGCAGGCGCTCGAAGCGGAGACGAGATACCGGCAGTTCGTTGAGCACATCCCCGCCGTCACGTACCTGGACGTGCTCGATGACGAGGGGGTCCGTGTCGGCTACATCAGCCCACAGGTGGAAGACCTGCTCGGCTATCCGGGGGAGCGCTTCCTCCGCGATCCGTACTTCTGGTTCTCCATCGTGCACCCGGAGGACCGAGCCCGGGTCGAGGAGTCCGGCGCCATGGTGTCCGAGGGCGGCGTCCGCTTCGAGGAGGAGTACCGGATGATCGCCGCCGACGGTCGCGTCGTCTGGGTCCACGACATATCCAGCGAGATCGTGGGGGGGCCATCGAGTCCCCGTTCGTGGCAGGGGTTCCTGGTGGACGTCACCTCGCGGCGCCGGACCGAGGAGCAGCTCAACGAGAGCGAGGAGCGCTACCGACACCTGGTCGATCATTCGCCGGACGCGATCTTGGTCCACGCCGATGGCCGGTTCGTCTTCGCCAACCAGGCGGCCGCGGAGCTCCTCACGGCGGAGTCGCCGGCGGCGCTCATCGGCCTCCCGATCGAGACGATCGTCCATCCAGACTACCGTGACCTCGTCCACGAACGCGCGGCGCTCGAACGGCTCGGCCAGGCTGTGCCACTGCTCGAGGAGCGGTTCATCCGGCTGGACGGCCGGGAGATCCTCGTCGAGGTCGCCGGCATCCCGGTGAGGTACGAGGGCCGCGCCGCCGGCCAGATCGTCGTGCGGGACATCTCACGACGCAAGGAAGCCGAGGAACAGCTCCGCAGCGCCGAGGAGCGCTACCGCGCACTGGTGGAACACATCCCCGCCGTCGTGTACGTGGAGACCCGGGAGGGCGACCCCGAAAGCTTCTACATCAGCCCGCAGGTGGAAGCTGTCTTCGGCTATCCCGCCGAGGACTGGCGCTGGACCACGGATTTCTGGATCGATCACGTGCATCCCGACGATCGTCCTCGGGTGATGTCGGATGACGCACGCTCGAACGTCGAGCGTGCGCAGTTCTCTTTCGAGTACCGCTTCTTGGCCGGAGACGGCGAGTGGCGGTGGGTCCATGACGAGGCCACGTTCCTGGAGGGGCCTGACGGCGGCGGCTTCTGGCAGGGCTTCATGTTGGACATCACCGAGCGGAAGCAGGTGGAGGAGCAACTGCGGGACGCCGAGCTGAGGTTCAGGACGATCGTCGAACAGACCGAGGCGATCTTCTACACGCAGGAGATCAACCCGGAGGATCCCACGAGCGCGCTCACCGCGTACGTCGCGCCGGGAAACATCGACCTCATCGGGTACTCGATCGAGGACATCGAGGAAGACCCGGCGCTCTGGCGGCGGATCATCTATCCCGAAGACCGGGAACGGGTGATCGCAGCGCACGCGAGGAGCAACGCGGAGGGCGGCGACGGCTTCTCGATGGAGTACCGGATCGTGCGGAAGGACGGTCAGATCATCTGGGTACAGGACCAGGCCGCGCTCGTGCGGCTCCAGGGGAAACCCCCCTACTGGCAGGGCTTCCTGCTGGACGTGACCGAACGCAAGGTCGTGCAGGAGCAACTCGCGCGAGCCCTGTTCGCCGAGCGCGAGGCGGCGCGGCGATTGCGAGCCCTCGACGAGATGAAGAACACGTTCCTGCAGGCCGTTTCACACGACCTTCGGACGCCGCTCGCCGCGATCTTGGGCCTTGCCATCACGCTCGAGCGAGGGGACGTGGAGCTCGATGCGACCGACGCCCGGGACCTGGCGGGCCGCATCGCGGAGAACGCCCGCAAGCTCGACCGGCTGGTCACCAACCTGCTCGACATGGATCGCCTCGCCCGGGGGATCGTATCGCCGAAGTTGGAGTCGGTCGACGTCGGCGAGATCGTCCGGCGGATCGTGGTCGCGTCGGATCAGCTCGAAACGACACGGTTGACGATGGACGTCGATCCGGTGGTGATCCCTGTGGACGCGTCCAAGATCGAGCGCATCGTGGAGAACCTGCTGGCGAACACGGCTCGCCATACGCCGTCCAACGCCCACGTGTGGGTCTCGGTCCACGCATATGAAGACGGTGCGCTCATCAAGGTCGAAGATAGCGGCGTCGGCGTGCCGGCCGAGCTCCGGGAGACGATCTTCGAGCCGTTCCAGCAGGGACCCGAAGCGCCGCAGCACTCGCCGGGCGTGGGGGTCGGCCTGACGCTGGTGCGGCGGTTCGCCGAGCTTCACGGAGGACGAGCGTGGATCGAGGAGCGTGCCGGCGGCGGCGCGTCGTTCCAGGTCTTCCTGCCAGGCTCGCCGCCGGTCGAGGCCACCGCCTGAGCGCTGGATCAGGGCGCAGGCCACGCGGCGACGACCGGATGGTCGACGGCCGCCGGACCAACCTGCGCTGCTCCTCCGGGCGATCCAAGACCGCTGACGTTCGCGTCGAAGAACTCCGCGTTGATGGGTGTGAACTGCTTCCACTCCGCGGGGACGTCGTCCTCGTAGAAGATCGCGGTCACGGGGCAGGCCGGCTCACAGGCACCGCAGTCGACGCACTCGTCGGGCTGGATGTAGAGCATCCGCGGACCCTCGTAGATGCAATCGACCGGACATTCATCGACGCAGGAACGGTCCAACACGTCGATGCAGGGCTCTGCGATCGTGTAGGTCACGGCATTTACCTCTTTTCCACGGTGTCGACCTTGCAAACCCGTACGTGGCGAGTCTACGAGATGAACGCCCGAGTGCAACCCCGTTCCGAGGACCCTTACGAAGCAGCCGGTCGAGACGTTGGGTCAGACGGGGACGGCCGCGATCAGCGTCCGAGCGACGGCCCCGATCGGGTCGTCGGTCGTCGCCACCGGGTAGACGACCGGGAGATCTGCTCCCGCCTCCCGGAACGCGTCCAGGCGCTCCCGCGCGGCGAGCGGTTCGCCGACGAGTGTTACCGCCCTGACGAGGTCCTCGGGGACGTCTTCGGGCCGCCCCCCTGCGTATGCCGCGGCGCCCGCCCGAGACGCCTCCTCGAGCCCCATGCGCGCGAACTGCCGGGCGTAGGCCGGGTACGACGCGTATTCCCCCGCCGCCGCCTGCAGCGCCCGCATGGACGCCTCCTCGCTCGCTCCCAAGCTCGCCCGGACGTAGACGGCGACGGTGACGCCGGACGGGTCGCGCCCGGCCCTCTCGGCTCCCTCGCGGATCTCCGACTTCGCGCTGCGGACGCGCTCGGGCGTGCACCAGTTCATCAGGACACCGTCCGCGACCTCCCCCGCGAGACGCATCGCGCGAGGGCCGAGCGCCGAGATCCAGATCGGCACCGTAGCGTCGGGGACCAGGGATAGGCGCAACGCTCGGCCGTCGATCTCGACCGGATCTCCCGCGAGGAGGCGACGGATCGAGCCGATGATCTCGCGGAGGCGGCCGAGCGCCCCCGGGACGGCCGGGCCGGTGCCGAGGCCGAGCACGAGCCTGCCGAGCGATCGTTCGTGCACCGCGGCGGCGGCCATCGCCGTCAGGAATGGCGTCCTGGACGACATGGGGATGATGCCGGTCCCGAGGCGCAGCTCTTCGGTCTCCCCAGCCAGCTCGCCCAAGGCGACGAGCGCGTCCCGCCCGCCGATCTCCGGCAGGAACACCGCGTCATATCCGAGCGCCTCGCCCTGGCGCACCAGGCGAGCGAACGCCGGCCACGGGAAGGGATCGCGCAAGGCGAAGGCGGACCCGCGGAGCGGCGGTTGTCGGGGATCGGTCACGCTGTCATGGTGCCACGCGATGGAGCCCGTCACGTTCCCGACCGAGGACGGCGTTCGCCTTGAGGGCGAGCTGCGGCTGCCCGAGGGACCTCCACGCGGGACGGCGACGATCTGTCATCCGCACCCGCGCCACGGGGGCAGCAAGGACCACCCCATCCTGTGGGCGATCCGGAATGAGCTCGCCCATCGGGGCTTCGTGGTGCTCTCGTTCAACTTCCGCGGTGTGATGGGATCGGGAGGCACGTTCGGCGGAGGACGGGACGAGGTCTGGGACGTGCGCGCCGCCATCGGCCGCGTGCACGACGAGGCGCCCGGTCTGCCAACGGTCGTCTGCGGATGGTCGTTCGGCGCAGGGGTCGCGCTGCGTGAGGCGCTCGACGACGAACGCGTGGCGGCGCTCGCCCTGATCGGCCTTCCGC
>CAZDXK010000124.1:0-5493 GCA_964509215.1 uncultured Actinomycetes bacterium
CCCAGATGCAGGTTGGCGGCGTTGCCCACCCCCATCTCGATCGAGCCCCCGATGTCGGAGATGAAGCCCAGGGTTGCCGCGACCGTCGCTTGCTCTCGGGCCCGATGGAGCCCTCCGGGCTTCGTGACGTAGAGCGAGAACGTGGTCGCCGCCCCCAGCGCTGCCAGCTCGAAGATGTCCTGGGTCGTCCACGCCGATTCGTCGGCCATCACCGGGACATCGATCCGCTTGGCAACCTCTGCGAGGGCGCGGGCTCCGGCCATCGGTTGCTCACACAGGAAGATGCCGGCTTCGTCCACTTGGCGGCGCGTCACCCGGACAGCTTCGCTGACGGTGCGATAGCCCTCGTTGGCGTCGACGCGCAGGCCGACGGTGTCGCCCACGCGTTCGCGGATCTTGCGCACCAGGCGCACGTCGCGTTCGGCATCTACGCCGGTCTTCACCTTGATCGTGGTGATCCCTTCCGCGACGGCAGCTTCGGCCTCCTCGAGCGCGGGCTCGTCCTCCATGATTCCGAGCGAATGGCAGATCGCGATCCGATCGCGGACGCGTCCTCCGAGAAGGGTCGAGACCGGGACACCGAGTGCGTGTCCGGCGAGATCGAAGCAGGCGATATCGAGCGCGGCCTTCGCGTAAGGATTGCCTTTCAGCACGCTGTCCATGGCTTCGTGGATGACGACAGGTTCGAGCGGGGATAGCCCTTCGACCGCCGGCCACAGGTGATCCTGGATCAGGAGCCGAGCGGTCTCGGGCGTCTCGCCGTAGTAGCGCATGTGCGCGCCGCCCCACGTGGGGATCGCCGGTGACTCGCCCCAACCGACTCGGCCGTCGTCGTCGGTGAGCTTCACGAAGAGATGGCTCCCGATCGGCGTCGACATCTTGCTGGCCCAGTTGTGGGCACGTCGCTTCGGCAAGTCGATGATGTACGTCTCGATCGTCGTGAGCTTCATCGTCCTACTCGTGGAACTCGATCTTGTTGCCGTCGGGATCGAGGAAGTAGAGCGATAGACCGTACGGTCCCGGCCCGGGTCCCTTCACGATCTCCCCTCCCGCCCCCTCCACCATGTCCTTGAAGTCCTCGACACCTTTCACGCGGAAGGCGATGTGCTCGACCGGACCCGGCGGCTCTGGTCCACCCTCCGTCAGCCCGAGCCCCTGATCCGTCACGATCAGCGGACGCCCATCGCCGAAGGTCTCGCGCTTGCGGACCGTGAAGCCCAGACCGTCCACGTAGAACGCCTCGGATCTCGCAAGGTCCGACACCTGCAGCAACAGATGGTGCAGGCTGGAGACGCTCGTCACGCCGATGTTGTCGTGCGGCTCGCGGTCGATCCCCAGCACACCGGCACGGGCCCAGTTCTCGGGGGGGATCTCCTGCAGCACGACGTGAAGGCCCGAGGGGTCCGCACCGGCATGCTCCACCACCGCCTTGGTGATCGCCTCGGCCAGGTGGCGCTTCTGATCGAGCGATCGCCCCTGGAAGAGCTGCACGGTGACCACGGGCATCAGCCGGACCTCCTAGCCTGCATCTCGATCTCCTTCATGGTGTTCGCGATATGGCGGCGCATCGCGGCAGCAGCTTCGACGGGTTTCCTCTTATTGATCGCGCGCGCGATCGACAGATGGTCTCGGTGCGACCGCTCTCGACGCCCCGGGATCGCGAACATCGCATAGCGGGAGGCCTCCAGAACGCCGTTCAACTCGTCCACCAATCCTGCCAGGACGTCGTTCCCGCTCCGATCGGCCACGCGCTTGTGGAACTCCACGTCAGCATTCACGATCGCGTCGAGCTCGTCGCTCGCTGCCAGGACCGGGTGGATCTCACTCGCCTCGCGAGAGGCGGCGAGGGCGGCCGCGGCAGACTCGAGCGCCTCCCGGACCTCAAGCAGCTCGACCACCTCGCCCTGATGCGAGTCCAGCCAGCGTCTGAGCGGTTGCCCGCTCGATTGGCGGGTCGGGGCAAGAACGACGGCGCCTCGCCCCTGCCGGACCTCGATCGTCTCCATCAGTTCAAGGATCCGGAGTCCTTCGCGCACGCTCGCCCGTGAAACGCCGAAGTCTTCGGCAAGCTGCCGTTCCGAGGGCAGGCGCTCCCCGGGTTTGAACTGCCCGATACGGATCGCGCCCAGGAGCTCATCGACCACACCCTGTGAAAGCCGCTCGACCCGAAGCGTCTGCATGGCCCACTTGTAGGGTGGTCTGACCAATCTGTCAAGCCGAAGCGCTTCAAGGGACGATCAGCAGAGAGTCCGTATCGGTCACGTCCGACAGACGCTCGGCACCGTCGGCGGCAACGGCCACCACGTCCTTCATCTGCAGTCCGAACTCCAGCCCGTAGACGAGCGGCTCGACCCCCAGCACCATCCCTTCCTGCAGGGTCCAGTCGCCCACGCTTCCGAGGTATGGCTCCTCGTGGAGGAAGAGGCCGATCCCGTGACCGACGAAGCTGATGGGGTCGTAGCCGAGCTCGCCGAACTTCACGAGGAAGTCGCGATAGACCTGCGCCGAGCTCGCTCCTTCACGGATCCGCTCCGACAAGAGATCGCGACATCCGACGAAGTTCGCCCAGATCCGCTCGGCCTCAGCCGATGGTTCTTGGACCGCGCCTGTTCGGCAGACGCCGGCGTGGTAGCCCTGGAGCACGCCGAACACCTCCAGCCGGATCAGATCGCCACGCCGGAGCTTGCGGTCGGTCGGCCCCACGTTGGGGAGCCGGCTCCGCTCCCCGGTCGCCACGATCAACAGCTTGAAGTGCTCGGCGCCCAATCGGTAGAGGGCGGCCGTCACCGCGCCGGCCAGGTCCATCTCGGTGTCGCCGGTCTTCACGGATGTGAATGCTTCTTGGATCGCGGCGTCGGTGATCCGGCTCACCCGACGAAGCACGTCGAGCTCGCGGGGGGTCTTCACCATCCGCATCCGGTCGAGCAGGCCGTCCGCGGCTTCCCACCGAACCGAGGGGAGCAGCCTGCGAAGCTCTTCCGCGTCGCGAGCGGGGATGTACCCGGTCTCGATGCCGACCCGCGACGACCCCAGCCCCAGGTCGCGCAGAAGGTCTGCGAGGACAGGCATGGCGTTGCCCTCGAACTCGGCCCAGACGCGCAGGTCGGTGCCCGCCTCACGATCTCGGACCGTCGTCGCCTCCATGTCGACGGCAAGGAGCGCCGAACGCCCGTCCCTGGTCACGACCACCGCAGCATGCCGCCAGCGCAGGATCGGTTGCGAAGGGACGATGAAGCCTGTGGTGTACGCGAAGTTCTCCGGGCTCATCAGCACGATCGCGTCGAGGTCCTCGCGCTCCATCGCTCCTACGAGCTTGTCGATGATGTCGAGATTCATCAGCCGTCCCTCCTTCGGAGTTCGCTTCGGGCTGCAAAGGCTATGGGTGGGCCCCCATCGGGATTCAACCCTACGCTCTAGGCAGCGACCCGGACAGGCCGCCAAGATCCAACTGCCGAAGGGCACCGATACGACGCTTGACCTATGGTGATGGCGATCATCTCCTTCGTGAGGAGTGGCTGTACGAAGACGATCGGGCGGAACGGAAAACTAGAGGGTAGGGAGCGAGCATGAGCCGCATGTTAAGAGCAACGCTGTTCGTCATCTACATCGTCATCGGCGTGGTCGTGGCGGCCGGACGCAATTACTTCGAGCATCTCGACGCGCTGAAGCCGATCGCCTCGGCAGTCCTCGCAGTGCTGTTGTGGCCCCTCGTCCTCTTCGGGATCAGCCTGCATCTCAAGTAGGGGCGGCATCGGCCTTCGAGGACTCCGACAAGCGCACGGTTTGCGCGACGCAGGATCGGGGAACACGGTAGACGGAGCCGGGAGGTGTTTGATGGCAGGGACAGCGAGACAGGCCAAGGGTAAGTCGAACAAGGTCGCAGGATCCGTCAAGAAGGTGGTTGGAAAGGCAACGAAGAATCGGAGTCTTCAGGCGAAGGGATCCGTACAGAAGGCCAAGGGCACCGTCCAGGACGTCGCTGGCAAGGTCGAGCGGAAGGTTCGTGGTGCTGGCAAGAGCTAGCGCGTGGCAGTTTGCGCTTGCCGTCGGCGGAGGAGTGATGGGTCCTCAGTGTTCTTCGGAGGAACGACCCGGATCGAGGGTCGGGGGAGCAGGTAGTCGACGTTCGGGGCGAGGAGTCGGTCAACCCAACAGATCCGCCTGAGCGGTGTAGGCACGGGCGGGACTATCAGCGAACACCCCACTCCCACGCGCCGTAGCCCACCTTCTGCGGGAGCGGATGACCGGACAGGGTGAGACGCACGCCGATATCCCCCTGATGATAGGACTCGTGGGCGATGAGGTAGCCGACGAAGGCCGCCGGATGCGGCTTGAAGCCCTTGATCCTCCCGACTTCGATCTCACGCGCGACGAGCTCGCCTATCTCGGCTCCGGAGGATTCGAGCGCGGATCGCAGGACCGGCTTCCCGGCGGTCGTGCCTTCCTTGCCGAGCTTCGTCTGTGTGGCGTGGAGGTCCGGAGCCGCCTCTTTCAGCCAAATCAGACGAACGTCGTGGACATGCGCGAGCTGCGCAGCGATGGAGCGACCCTTGATACCACCGGTCTCGGGGAGGGCCTCGTCCTCGATCGCGTCCAGCAGGTAGAGCTGGATCCGGCTGTGGATATCCCACGCCTCACCGAGCTGCTCGTTCACGCCCGTAGTGTAGCATCTAGTTCAGATCATGAACGGTTCAGAGACTGAACGATTCGAAACCGCCTATCGGCGGATCTGGGGGGCGCTCCACAGAGGTGATGCCCCGGACCTCGGCCAACACGAGCTGCAGCTCCTTCATCACGTTCCGCCGACGGGCGGCGTGTCGCTCGGGTGGGTCGCGCAGCATCTGCTCATGCCCAAGAGCAGCGCCTCGGTGCTCGTCAAGGACCTGGCTCGAAGAGGCTTCCTGTACCGTCATCGCGACGGTGAAGACGAGCGCCGCCTGCGGATCGTCCTGACCGCCAAGGGTCGCCGACGCGTGGCGTCGGACACCGTGCTCGACCCGCGAGCGTTGACCGCCGCGCTGGAGACACTCGGGGCGCCGCAGAGCGCCGACATCGTTGACCTTGTTGAGCGTCTCGCTGATGCTGCGTCAGCCGGCCCGCGTTCCGGCCGGTCCTCCGCTCTCGGATGACCCCGCCCCTCGTCGGCTAGCGCCGGCGCTCCAGCGCCTCGTGAGCGAGAGCGCGGACTGATGACACGCCGGCTCCCCTGGGTCGTCCGCGCAGCTGTCCCTTTTCCGGAGGCAAGTCCCCAACCTGTACACGGAGTACTCGTGCCGTCGGGAGGAGGAAGGACGACCCTCATGGGGAGGATCCACGCGCGGGACACTCGTGGCGGGCCCATCTGACCCCGACGGCGATGGATGAGTCAGCCCTGGAAGTTCGGATCTCCCGAGCCCGGCGCATCGCATCCTTCGGCTGGGTGGGCTTCGTGACGGCGACGGGTCCGGAGCTCGGACTACCCAATCGCAGGTAAGTCGCTCGCGTCGATTCCAG
>CAZDXK010000125.1:0-5471 GCA_964509215.1 uncultured Actinomycetes bacterium
CCGCGATCGTCCGCGCGCGAACGAGGGCGCCGATCGAGAGCACGGACGAGCTGGCCGGCATCGTCGTGGGCGCCGTGGGACGACGTCCGGGGGGCCCCCACCCCGCGCGTCGGACGTTCCAGGCGCTCCGCATCGCGGTCAACCGGGAGATCGAGGAGCTCACCGCCTCCCTGCCTCAGGCGGTCGACCTCCTTACTCCCGGGGGCCGCGTGGTCGTGATCGCGTACCACTCGCTCGAGGACCGCATCGCGAAGCGGACGTTCCGGGAGGACGCTCGCCTCGCGATCCTGACGAAGAAGCCGTTGCGGCCCTCGGAGGCCGAGGTCGAGGCGAATCCGCGCGCCCGCAGCGCGAAGCTCCGCGCCGCCGAGCGCGTGAAGGAGGCCGCGTGAGTGTTCCCGCACGCGAGATCGAAGACGCACCGGCGCTCGACCCGGACCTCCTGCCCGAGCGATGGACACCAGCGGCACCCGAACCCGCCGAACGTGGTGAACGTCCTGCGCCTCCCGCGCGGACGCCCGCGGCGCGCCCGCGGACCGATCCTTTTCCCCGCTCACGTCGGCGGGCGCGCCGCGGGCTCCACCCCACGTTCATGGTGTTCGCTTCGGTCGTCATCGTCCTGCTCGTGATCGGCGTCGTGACCATGAACGCGTTGTTCGCGCAGACGGCGTTCGCGGTCCATTCCACGCAGACGCGGGTCACGGAGTTGGCGGAGCAGCACGACGTGCTCGCGGCCGACGTCGCACGCCTGTCGTCGCCCAGCAGGATCGCTGCGTGGGCCGAGCGCTACCAGATGGTGTTGCCGGACGACGTGGTCATCCTGCGCGTGCCGCGGTTCGGACGTGCTCCCTCGGTGACCCCATGAGGGCTCGGGCGGGGCGGCGTCTCGTCGCGCTGCTCGCGCTCATGCTGTTGGCGTTCGGCAGCATCGCGGCCCGGCTCACCGTGCTGCAGGTCGGGGACCACCGGTCGCTCGAAGCGCTCGGGCTGGACCAGCGGGTGAGGACGTTCGACCTCCCGGCCGCGCGGGGACAGATCCTGGACCGCCGCGGCGTGCCGATCGGGATCACGCTCGACGCCCGCGACATCTACGCCAATCCCGCGTTGGTCGCGGACGCTGAGGGTGAGGCCGACCTGATCGCCGAGGTCCTCGATGTACGTCCCAAGCGGGTCCTCCCGGCGCTCGAGGCGGAGGGAACGTTCGCGTACGTTGCGAGGCAGGTCGACCTGGACGTCGCCCAACGTGTCGATGACCTTCATCTACCGGGCATCGGGTTCCTCTCTGTCCCCAAGCGTTACTACCCCGCGGGAGCGCTGGCGCCGGCAGTGATCGGATTCGTAGGCATCGACGGGACGGGGCTGGCGGGGCTCGAGGCGCAGTACGACTCGGAGCTCGCCGGCGTGCCGGGAGAGCGGACGTTCGAACAGAGCGCGGGCCAACCCATCGCGCAGGGCATCGACGTGGTGAGGGAGCCACTGGACGGAACCAGCCTGCAGACGACGCTGGACCGCGAGATGCAATACCAAGCGCAGGAGGCGCTCAAGGACGCCGTCGAGGCGAACGGCGCCAAGTCGGGGACGGTGATCGTGATGGACGTGCGGACCGGGGACATCTACGTCATGGCGAGCTATCCCTGGTTCGACCCGAACAACTACGCGCACGCGGCCGCGAACGACCCGGCCCGCCTCCGGAACCCTGCGGTCACCGATGCGTTCGAGCCGGGCTCGGTCAACAAGGTCATCACCGCGGCGGCCGCGATCGAGTCCGGGGCCGTGTCCATCACGCAGCGGTTCCAGGTGCCGGATTCGATGAAGGTCGACGAGTTCACCATCCACGACTCGCACGAGCACCCGATCGAGACGATGACGCTCGCGGACATCGTCGCCGAGTCCAGCAACATCGGGATCGCCAAGGTCGGCGGCCTGGTGGGGGAGACCACGCTCGCCTCGTACCTCAACCGGTTCGGGTTCGGCCGGACGACCGGCCTCGAGTTCCCCGGCGAGTCCGACGGCATCGTCCCGGCGCTCTCGGATTGGAGCGACGCCAGCCTCGCCACCATCTCGTACGGACAGGGCGTGAGCGTCACGACGTTGCAGATGACGTCGGTCTACGCGACGGTCGCGAACGGCGGCGTGTGGGTGCGGCCGCGGTTGGTGCGCGGAACCGTGGACGCCTCGGGAACGTTCTCGCCCGCGCCTCCTTCGGCGACCAGGCGCGTCCTTCAGCCGCAGACGTCGTCCATCCTGGCGCAGATGCTCGCCCACGCCGTCGAGGGCGGGACCGGGACGGGCGCCAAGATCACCGGTTATCAGGTCGCGGGCAAGACCGGGACGGCGCTCAAGCCGGCGCCGGCCGGCGGCTACTACTCGGGCCGCTACGTCGCGTCGTTCATCGGATTCCTACCGGCGGGGGACCCGCGGATTGTGGTCGCGGCGATCCTCGACGAACCCGCCACCGGATACGGCGGGATCGCCGCGGCTCCGCTCTTCCAGCAGGTCGCGCGCTATGCGATCCAACGGCTGGGCATCCCGACGGCGCCCCCCGTCGCGCCCCCGCCTCATTTGTTCGGACAACCATGACCCCGAACGACCCGCGAACGGGGGCGCGGGTAAGCTCGGGGGTGGTGACCTCCGCCTTCCCCCTTGTCCCGTTCGCCGACCTGGTCGTCGCCGTCCCGGGAGCGACGATCCGGGGCGACGGCGGAGTTGCGGTCGCCGACATCGCGTACGACTCCAGGGAGGTCACGGCGGGAGCCGTGTTCTTCTGTGTCCCCGGCCTGCACGTCGACGGGCATACGTTCGCATCGCAGGCCCTGAGCGCAGGCGCGGCGGCGCTCGTCGTGGAGCGGTGGCTCGACGCCGACGCGCCGCAGGCGCTCGTTCCATCGGTGCGCCGGGCGATGGGGCCGATGTCCGCGACGGCGTTCGCCGATCCCGCCTCGTCGATGGCGACGGTCGGCGTGACCGGCACGAACGGCAAGACCACCGTCACGTACCTTCTGGCCTCGATCTTCGAGGCCGCCGGCTGGACCGCCGGGATGGTGGGGACGACCGGGGCCAGCGTCGCAGGCGAACCGGTCCCGCTCGCGCGCACGACGCCGGAGGCGCCCGACCTACACCGGCTGCTGGCGCGGATGCGCGACCGCGGGGTCGGGGGCGTCGCCTTGGAGGTCTCGTCGCACGCACTCGAACAACACCGTGTCGACGGAGTGATGTTCGACGTCGCCGCCTTCACGAACCTGTCGCAGGATCACCTGGATCTCCACGGCACCATGGATGCGTACTTCGAGGCGAAGTCACGGCTCTTCTTGCCGGATCATGCCGTCCGGGCAGTCGTGAGCGCCGACGACCCGTTCGGGCGCCGGCTCGCGCGCGATGTCACGGTCCCCACGACAACGTTCGGGATGGGAGCTGATGCCCAGCTGCGGGCGCGCGACGTCGTCGTCACGCGCGACGGCATCGCGTGCGTGGTGGACGGCATCGCGGTCCGGTCCCGGCTGCGCGGATCGTTCAACGTGGAGAACCTGTTGGCCGCGGCGGCGGCGGCGCGCGCGCTCGGCATCGATGACGGGTCGATCCGGCGGGGCCTCGCCGCCCTTCGCAACGTGCCCGGCCGGATGGAGCCGATCGAGGCCGGCCAGGAT
The DNA here is from genome assembly GCA_964509215.1 of uncultured Actinomycetes bacterium. GTDB lineage: Bacteria > Actinomycetota > UBA4738 > UBA4738 > HRBIN12 > JBBQVZ01. The sequence goes on from CAZDXK010000125.1 coordinate 3,645, forward strand.
TTCCTGGTGGTGGTGGACTACGCACACACGCCGGATAGCATCCGAAGCGTGCTCCGCGCGTCGCGCCCGCTGACGTCCGGTCGTCTGATCCTCGTGTTCGGTTGCGGTGGGGATCGCGACCGTGCGAAGCGTTCCCTCATGGGTGCGGCGGCCACCGCGAACGCCGACCTGACCGTGGTCACCACCGACAACCCGCGCTCCGAGGACGCGCTGGCGATCATCTCCGAGATCGAGCCCGGCGCGAAGCAGGGGGGTGGCCCGTTCGTGGTCGAGCCCGACAGGCGTGCCGCGATCCGGCTGGCGCTCAACGAGGCGACCGCGGAAGACGTGGTCGTGATCGCGGGGAAGGGGCACGAGCCGCACCAGGAGCTCCGCGACGAGACGATCCCGTTCGACGACCGCGTCGTGACCCGCGAGGAGCTCGAGGCTATGGGGAGCGGCGCGTGAGACCACGGCGGATGAGCGATGTCGCCCGGGCCGTCGAGGGGCTCTTCCTCGGAGCGGACGTGGAAGTAACGTCCGTCGCGATCGACTCCCGCGACGTCGCGCCCGGCGCGCTCTTCGTGGCGCTCCCCGGCGAACGGACCGACGGCGGCCGGTTCGTTCCCGAAGCGTTCGAGAACGGCGCCGCCGGCGTGCTGGTGCGCGACGGTCTGGACGTGGACGGTCCGGCCGTGTCCGTGCGATCGACCGGCGAGGCGCTGATGATGCTCGCCCGTGACGAGCGAGCGCGGATGGCTGCGACCGTGGTCGCCGTCACCGGGGCCAACGGCAAGACGTCGACGAAGGACATGGCGGCGGCCGTGCTCGGGACGCGGTTCCGCACGCACGCGAGCAAGGAGTCGTTCAACAACGAGGTCGGGCTGCCGGTGACGCTCCTGGGGGCGGCGCCCGACACGGAGGTCGTCGTCGCCGAGATGGGCGCCCGCCACGTGGGAGACGTCGCCATCCTCTGCGGGATCGCGCGACCCGACATCGCGATCGTGACCAACGTAGGGGTCGCGCACCTGGAGGTCTTCGGCTCGTGGGATCGGATCGTCGAGGCGTCGGGTGAGCCGGTCGAAGGATTGGGCCCGGACGGCGTCGCCGTCCTGAACGCGGACGACGCCGTCGTCGCCGGCTACGCCGGCCGGACCCATGGACGGGTCGTGACATTCGGGTGCGCGTCCGATGCCGACATCCGCGCGGAAGAGGTGTCCTTGGGGACCGACGGCAGGGCATCGTTCATGTTGGTGCACGGGGCCGAGGGCGTGCCGGTGACGCTCGCCGTGCCCGGCGAGCACATGGTGTCGAACGCCCTGGCGGCCGCGGCGACAGGCGTGACGCTCGACGTGCCGCTGGCCGACTGCGCCGAGGCGTTGTCGCACGCCGCGGTGTCGCCGTGGCGGATGGAGACGTTCACGACGTCGGGGGGCGTCCGGGTAGTCAACGACGCGTACAACGCGAACCCCGAGTCGATGGCGGCGGCGTTGCGCGCGGCGCGTTGGATGGCGGGCGAAGGCCATCTGATCGCCGTGCTCGGCACCATGGCCGAGCTGGGGCCGATCGCGGACAGGGAGCACGAGCGCGTCGGAGAGCTGGCGGCGCGGATCCGCGTGGACCGTCTCATCGCGGTCGGTGCCTCGGCGCGTTCGATAGCCGACGCCGGTCTGCGCGAAGGGGTCGAGCCCGGCAACGTTGCCTGCTACGACGATCCCGACGAAGTGCTGGACGACGTGCGGAGATCAGCGCGACCCGGCGACCTCGTGCTCTTCAAGGGGTCACGTGTCGCGGGTCTCGAACGGCTGGCGGAGGCGCTGCGGTGAAGTCGATCCTGGTCGCGGCCGC
>CAZDXK010000126.1:0-5464 GCA_964509215.1 uncultured Actinomycetes bacterium
ACCGGGCGACTACGACTCGTCGCGGTGTGTTCGGTGCTGCTCTTGCTCGGATTCCGGAAGCGTAGGCGCGACCTTCCCGAGGTCGCGTAGGAAGTCGTCACGCTTGGGAACAGGGATCGTGAGTCCCTTGTCCGTTTCCTGCTTCGGCTCGCCCTCTTCGCTGAGGTCGTCGCTTGATTTCTTCGGCATCGTTCGTCCAGTCTACTCGGCATGAACGTCTCCCTCGATGCTCCAAGGCTCAAGCTCGATAGAGCCGGGGAACATTTCGAAGACCTGCAGACGCGTGTTGAAGACTTCGTTCGGCACGAGACAGACAAAGTCACCGTCGATGACGATACGAAGCGAGGTTTGCGTCTCTGGGTAATCGAGGAACCATCGAATCCCTCGCCTAAGCTCGGCCCCATCATTTCCGACGTTCTCCATAACCTGCGCTCGGCCCTGGACTTCCTGGCGACGCAACTCGTCATCGCCAACCGTATGAAGCCGACCTCGGCCAACGGCTTCCCTATCCACGAAACCATCCGGGAGTACGTGGACAAGGGGCTTCCGATGCTCGAACGCATGTCGGAGCGGGTCAAGACACAGATCGAGGCGGCGCAGCCGTACCACCGATCGAATCAGAAGTGGCGAACCGACCCGCTCCTCCTGCTCAATCGTTGGAACAACGCCTACAAGCACGCCGACTTCAAGCTGGTTCTGCTGAGTGTCAAGTCGGGCGGCGGGGTTGGGCTGCCCGATGACTTCGCACCCAACTTCGGGCCGATAGAAGGCCGCACAGTACTCGGCGTCTGCGCGATCCCGGACCCGGACGTGCGCATGAACTACACGCCCCATCTCGACGTAGTCGTAGCTGACGCTCCCCTCGGGGATCGCTCCGTACTCGACAGCCTCCAGGGGTTCTTCGGTGTCGTCGAAGAGCTGCTGCAAAAACTTGCCCGAGCCGGGAGCGTCCCACCGCCACGGAAGCCGGGTCACACCCCCGACCCCCCGGTTTTTCTGTAACGCTTACCGCCTCGGAAGGGATAGTTACCCTAACCAGGGGCGCCGACCTAGCAGGGACGAACAGCCCGGGGAGATCGGGACCATCCTTAGGAAGGGGAATTCCTGCCCTCCGGGGCCGGTGGCCGACGGCGCGAAGGCCGGATAGGCGATCAGTCGTCGTCTTCGACGTTGCCGAAGCGGCGGCTGCGCTTCTGGAAGTCGCGGATCGCCTCGTACAGATGCTCGCGGTCGAAGTCGGGCCAGAACACCGGCGTGAACCAGAGCTCGGCGTACGCGGCCTCCCACAACAGGAAGTTCGAGATGCGCTGCTCGCCGCTCGTCCGGATCAGCAGGTCCGGATCGGGCATGTCCGGGTGGTACAGCCGCTCGAGGATCGAGTCCACCGAGATCTTCTCTGTGCGCAGCTTGCCGGCGTCGTGGTCACGCACGATCTGCTTCACGGCGTCGACGATCTCGACGCGCCCGCCGTAGTTGAACGCGATCGTGAGCGTCATGCCGGTGTTGTCGCGCGTCATCTCCTCGGCGGCGTCGATCTCGCGGAGCACCGACCGAGGGACGCGCCAGTCACGGCGACCCGTGAATCGGATGCGGACGTTCAACTCGTGGAAGTGATCGCGGCGGCGACGCAGGAGCGTCCGGTTGAAGTTCATCAGGTAGAGGACTTCAGGAGCGGGCCGGCGCCAGTTCTCGCTGGAGAACGCGTACACCGTGAGCCACTTCAGGCCGACCTCTACGCCGCCCTCGACGGTGTCGGCGAGCGCCTCCTCCCCTGCCGCGTGTCCGTCGGTCCGCTGCAGACCGCGCTGCGTCGCCCACCGGCCGTTGCCGTCCATCACGATCGCGACGTGCGCGGGGACGCGATCGGGATCGATGTCGGGCAGGAAGCTACTCACGGCGCTGTCCTGGCGAGCATGGGGAGTGAGCGCATCCGGCGCTCAAGGTGGTACTCGGCGAACCCATAGAGCAGCCCACGCGACTCCTTGCGGATCCGCTGGTCGATCTCGACCACGTCGCCGGCGTCGTTCAGGTTCACGACAGCCAACCGCTGGAGGCGAACGAGCGCGTCGCGTGAAACCGGCGCGACGCCGCCTTCCGCGCAATCCGGACAGACGGCGCCGCCCATGCCAGGCGAGAACAGCTGCGGATCCTTCGCGCCACACACCGCGCACGCCGTGAGCGAGGGATGGAACCCGGACAGCGAGAGCAGCTTCAGCATGAACGACTCGGCCACCGCACCGGGATCGGTGGGCTTCGTCTCGAGCGCGCGGACCCCCGCGAGGAGGAGGAGCGCCAGCCGGAGGTTCCGCTCGTGCTCCTCGGCGACCTTGTCGACCGCTTCGAGCATGGTCTCGCCGGCCGCGAACAATCCCAGGTCCTCGCGGATCGCCATGTGCGGCGCGATGATCTCGGCCTGCGTGATGGTGTCCAGCTGTCCTCTACCGTGATAGAGCATCAGCGATACGTGGGTGAACGGCTCCAGGCGCGCACCGAAGCGGCTGGTCGTCTTACGGATGCCCTTCGCGACCGCCCGGATCTTGCCGGATCCCTGGGTCATGACGGTGACGATCTTGTCGGCCTCGCCGAGCTTGATAGACCGCAGGACGACGCCCTGCTCCTTGTACGGGGGCATGAGCGAATCGTACCGTTCGGATCGACGCGGAACCCCGTTCCGACCTGTGGCGTTTCCGTTGCGACCGATGCCCAGGCGCCACGTCAGGCGCCCATAGGGTGCCACACCGTCTTGAACTCCATGAGCGCCGTGATCTCGTACGGGCTCTGCGCGGCGGGACCGAACGGGTCGCCGTCGGGCGCACGGTGGACCCGCTTCACGTTCTCCGCGGCGAGCCGTTCGACCTCCTGCAGCAGGTCATCCGGCACGCCGGTGACGTCGATCGCGTTCACGTCCATGTGCCCGGCGAGCCACGGCACCAGCTCCGCGACGTTCCCGGTCAAGATGTTCACAACCCCGCCGGGGACGTCGGACGTCGCAAGCACCTCGGCGAGTGACACCGCGGGCATCGGCGCGTTCTCGCTCGCGATCGCCACGACGGTGTTGCCCGAGACGATCGCCGGGGCCAGGCGGGACACCAGACCCAACAGGGGCTGGTCCTGCGGGGCAACCAGCCCGACCACACCCGTGGGCTCGGGGACCGTGAAGTTGAAGTACGGACCCGCGACCGGGTTCGCGGTGCCGAGCGACTGGTGCACCTTGTCGCACCACCCCGCGTACCAGACCCACCGGTCGATCGCGGCGTCGACCCCACGCTCGGGATCGGCCGCGCCCGCGTCGGCGAGCTCCGCCCGGAACTGTTCCCTCCTGCCCTCCATCAGCTCGGCGACGCGGTAGAGGATCTGGCCCCGGTTGTACGCGGTCATGCCCGCCCATGCCGGTTGTGCCACGCGGGCGGCCTCGACCGCGTCGCGGAGATCCTTGCGGGAGGCCTGCGCCGCGTATCCCAGCGGCCTCCCGTCGTGTGCAAGAAGCTCATGCGATCGACCGGATTCGCTCCGAGGGAACTTCCCGCCGATGAACAGCTTCGCGGTCCGCTTGACGGGGAGACGTTCGTCCGAGCTCATGCGTCGATCGGCTCCAGCTCGAGGTACGGCTCCAACCCATGCAGACCGCCCTCCCGCCCGAAACCGCTCTCCTTGTAGCCGCCGAACGGCGACGCCGGATCGAACCGGTTGAACGTGTTCGCCCACACGACGCCGGCGCGGAGGCGCTCGGCCATCCAGAGGATGCGCGAGCCCTTCTCGGTCCAGACGCCGGCGCTCAATCCGAACGGCGTGTTGTTCGCTTTCTCCACGGCCTCCTCGGGTGTGCGGAACGTCAGGATCGACAGCACGGGGCCGAAGATCTCCTCGCGGGCGATCCGATGCGACTGCGAGACACCCGTGAACAGCGTCGGGCGGAACCAGAACCCGCGCTCGGGAAGGACGCACTCCGGCTGGTAGATCTCGGCGCCTTCCTCGACGCCGGAGGCGACGAGCTCCTCGATCCTGTCGAGCTGCGCGCGGGAGTTGATGGCGCCCACGTCGGTGTTCTTGTCGAGCGGGTCGCCCACGCGGAGCGTTTCGAGCCGCGCCTTGAGCTTCTCGATCAACGCGTCGAACACCGGCTCCTGTACCAGGAGCCGCGAACCCGCACAACACACGTGCCCCTGGTTGAAGAAGATGCCGTTCACCACTCCTTCGACGGCCTGGTCGAGCGGCGCGTCCTCGAACACGATGTTCGCGGCCTTGCCGCCCAGCTCAAGGGTGACGCGCTTGCCGCTGCCGGCGATCAAACGCTGGATGCGCTTGCCGACCTCGGTCGACCCCGTGAACGCGATCTTGTCGACGGGCGACTCCACGAGCGCGGCGCCCGTCTCGCCGGCTCCGGTCACGATGTTCACGACGCCCGGCGGCAGCTCGGCCTCCTGGATGACCTGAGCAAGCAGCAGCGCGGTGAGCGGCGTGGTCTCCGCGGGCTTCAGGACGACGGTGTTGCCTGTCGCGAGCGCAGGGGCGAGCTTCCACGCAGCCATCAGCATCGGGAAGTTCCACGGGATGATCTGCCCCGCAACGCCGATGGGGTGTGCCCTCCGGCCGGGGAACGCGTACTCCAGCTTGTCAGCCCAGCCCGCGTAGTAGAAGAAATGCGCGGCCGCGAGCGGGATGTCGATATCGCGGGACTCCTTGATGGGCTTGCCGCCGTTCAACGTCTCCAGCACCGCGAACTCGCGCGCCCGCTCCTGGAGTTGTCGGGCGATCCGATACAGGTACTTCGCGCGCTCTGACCCGGGGAGCTCGCGCCAGCGATGCTCGTACGCGTCGCGCGCGGCATCGACGGCGAGCGCCACGTCCTCGGGACCGGCCTCGGCGACCTGCGCGAGCGGTTCCTCGGTTGCCGGGTTGATCGTCACGAACCGCTTCCCCGACTTGGGCTCGACGAACTCCCCGTTGATGAACAGCCCGTAGATCTCCTCGAGCCTGACGACGTCGGTCGACTCGGGCGCGGGCGCGTACTCCCACGGCACCGTTCGCTGGATCGCTTCGCTCATCGCTCGCCCCTAGTCCACCGTGAAGTAGTCGCGACCCTGGTAACGGCCGGTCCGTTCCTTGTCGATCTGCATCAGCACGTCGTTGAGCAACGTGGAGGCGCCGATCCGGAACCGATCCGGCATCATCCAGCTGGCGCCGAGCGTCTCGTAAAGGAGCGTCAGGTACTGGATCGACTGTTTCGACTTCCGGACGCCGCCCGCGACCTTGATGCCCACCTCCACGCCCGTCTGCCGATGGAAGTCGCGCGCGGCCTCCATCATGCAGAGCGCCGCGGGAAGCGTCGCGCCGACGCCGATCTTGCCGGTCGAGGTCTTGATGAAGTCCGCACCCGCGGCCATTGCGAGCATCGACGCCTGCCGGATGCGGTCGTAGCTGCCGAGCTCGCCGGTCTCCAGGATCACCTTCAGATGGGCCGTGC
>CAZDXK010000127.1:0-5371 GCA_964509215.1 uncultured Actinomycetes bacterium
TCGCGAGCGTCGCGATCGTGTTCGCGTCGGCGATCGACAACTTCGTGATCTCGCAGCGGCTGTCCGTGGACGCTGCGACGCAGACCATCCCGATCATCATCTACAGCTCGGCGCGCCGCTCGCCGCTCCCCTCGCTGAACGCGCTCGCGACCGTCACGCTGGTGTGTTCCACCGTCCTGGTCGCCGCGGCGGCGCTCCTGTACCGGCGTTTCACCCGCATCGAGCGCGCGTCGACGGCCTAGCTCAGGCCGGAGCACGTCACGATGAAGGACACCGTGGTGAAGAACGACGACCACTCGCCGAGCGGGGTGCCCCAGAAGTGGAGCTTGTACCGCACGACGGTCTTGTACATCGCGTCGTAGGACGCCGGGCAGTCCGGCGGACCTCCCGGTGGGTTGGGATCCTGGGCCCAGTCGGTCGAGAGCGTGGAGTTGTCGAGCACCATGTAGCCCTGGTTCGGGTCGACGCGCTGGATGTCGGTGACCGTCGGGGTGAGCTTCTGGAGCCGGACGTAGTCGACATAGATCAGATCGGGCCCAGCCAAGGAGTCGTGGGTGTACCACGACACCAAGCCCGCGATGTCTCCCGTGTTCAGACCGAGGCCGGACTGATTGACGATCGCGCAGACCCATATCGTGCCCGAGGGATCGCCCCCGGTATTAGGGTCACAGTTCTCGCCGAAGTAGACCGCCTGCGCTGGCAGCGCGGACGCCACGACGAACGCGCCCGCGAGCGCCAGAGACAGCAGCAGTCTCCTACGCACCGTCCTTCTCCTCTGATCCGATGATCGGATGCCCACTCCCCCCAGAGGTCGCGGTCCGTGTGGTTCGGCCAGTTCCAGATCCACCAGTCTAGCTCCAAGTCGGCCCCTCGCGGTTGACCGTGGACCGGAGCAGCGGCTAGCCGGCGATCAGTGCCGTGGCATCCGAGCCAGCGAGCGATCTCCCGCAACGCCGGAGCGCGACGCTCCGAACCGAGGCCGGCGGGGATGGCGACGGCGCATCGGCTCATAGGGGTACAGCCAGATCGCGGCGGCGCCCAGGACCATCTGGAGCCCGAACCACCAGAACCAGATGGCGCTGTGGATCTCGAGGCCGGCCAGCGTGCCGCGGCCGACGACCGGTAACAACAGGATCGGGAAGTACGCGAGTCCCGCCAACCGTGACAATCCGGGACCGGACACGGCGAACGCGGCGGCGCCGGCGACCCAGAACGTCGCGAGGGCCACCACGTATCCGGCGGCGAAAAGACCTGCCGCCCGGCTTCGCATCCAAGCGGATCGCGTTCGAGCCTCTGCCATGAGGAATCCCCTCAAGGTCGCTCGGGGATATCTACCCTACCCCACCGACGCGCCGGGGGTCCAGAAGACAGATGGAGTACTGCAGGTAACAGCCGGCGGCCGTCAGCCGGTGCTCAGTACGCTCCGCGGCCGGTGATCACGGCCGGGACGGTCCTCGCGAGGAGTTTGAGATCCAAGCGGAGGGACCATCCTTCGATGTACTCGAGGTCCATGTCGATCCAGGTGTCGAAGTCGACGTCGGATCGTCCGCTGACCTGCCAGATGCAGGTGATACCCGGATTCACCAAGAGGCGCTGACGCTCGCGCTCCGTGTAGTCGAGGTACTCCTCCGGCAACGCCGGCCGAGGTCCCACCATGCTCATGCTCCCCGTCAGCACGTTGAAGAACTGTGGCAACTCGTCGATCGAGAGCCGGCGGATCGCCCGGCCCACGGGCGTGATCCTGGGATCCTCGCGGATCTTGAAGATGGGTCCTTCGTGGATGTTCAGCTCCGAATGGTCGCCCCGGCACGCATGGGCGTCGCGGTACATCGACCGGAACTTCACCATGCGGAATGGTTCGCCCCCACGACCGACCCGTTCCTGCACGTAGAAGACCGGACCGCGAGAGGTGGCTTTGATCAGAAGCGCAACGGCCAGGAGCACCGGTGTCAGAACCACGACGGCGAGCGCGCTTACCACGATGTCCATCAAGCGCTTCACGACGATCTGCCAGAGAGTGGCCTCCACGAGCCCATGCCGAGGGGCCGCGATCTCTTCGACGACGCGGTGGTCGACGACCGCCGATTCCATCGGCGTCAGATCGAGGAGCACGTCTTCCGTAGTGGGGTCGAACCTGATCTCTTGCGCCACCTGTTTCACGCCCTCTTCTCGCTGTAGAACCAAAACTGCGCCAAATCCTATGGGGATGCCCGCTGCCTCGCCAGTCAGGCGAGTGACGACTTCTGGTAGGCCTCCCTACCCCATATGCATCAGTCGATAACCGAAAGTGTGGCGGTCAGTGGGTGATACGTCTTCCTCCATACGGACGGATTTCACAGTAGTCCTTTCGCCCTACCCACCTGGGAGATTAATACTCCACGGCGAGACCTCATGCAAGAGACTTATGTAGGTGTTTCCGTTTCTCCCATGAAGATCGCAGCTGTTGACAGGGCCGCTGCGGTTGACAAGATGACGTGGCTGATGTCACAGTGACGTCATCCGAGACATCTACTCGACGTCAGGAGATGGCAACGATGGGACCATACATCCGCGAGGAGTTGGGACGGCTCCGGCTCGACGACCTGCTTCGTGAGTCCGACGAGCGCTCGAAGCGCAACGGACCGCGCCGATCGACCCGGCGTCCCGCCCCGCGCGCGGGCGGCGAAGGCTGACCGGGCATGGACCTGACCCCGTACCTCGACGCCGTTCGAGCGGACCTGGAGGCTGTGTCGGGCTCGGACGACGCGACGTTGGCCGTCGCCGAGCGTCTGGCCCGCGCCCTCGAGCCGTCGCTCCAACTCCGGCTGCTGGACGCACTGGGCGAGGCGGCGCAAGAGTTGAGCGACCAGCTGCCCTCCGGCCGGGTCGACGTCCGCTTGTCGGGGCGAGACGTGCATCTGCTGGTGGCGTTCGACGAGGCACCCACCGAACACTTCGCCGCGGAGGAGGAAGGGGGCACGGCACGGATCACCCTCCGGCTCCCGGAGACCGCCAAGACCCGGGTAGAGGAACAGGCGGACCGCGAGGGCATCTCGACGAACTCCTGGCTCGTACGCGCGGTCGTGCGCGGCTTGGAGCAGCAGCAGCACCAGCGGCGCCGCACGGGCAACCGCATCACGGGGCTCGCCCAGAGCTAGGCAGCGAACACCGCTACTTCTCGCATCAAGGAAAGGTAGGGATATCACCGTGGAACAGACCTTCGACACACCCGGCGGACTGCAACTCGAGCTCCGGATCCCCGCCGGCTCCATCCGGCTCCGCGCCGAGCAGACGTCGCATACCGAGCTCTCCATCCGCGGCGAAAGGGACCCCAAGGACTTCCGGATCGTGTTCGACGACGTTCGTCCGGGCGAGCACCATCTGACGATCGAGCACCGGGAACGCGGCAAGGTCTTCGGATGGCGAGGCAACGAGCTGCGTGTGGACCTGACGGTGCCGCTCGGCACCGCCGTCGCCTGCGACACGGGCTCGGCCGACCTGGAGGTCACGGGACGGATCGGCTCGCTGACGTTCCGCAGCGGCTCCGGCGACTGCCGGTTCGACGACGTCGAGGGCGAGATCGCCGTCAAGGTGGCGAGCGGCGACCTGGCCGGCGCCACGGTCGGCGGCGGGTTCTCGTTCAACTCGGCATCGGGGGACGCGCGCATCCGGGAGATCGGAGGCGCCGTCGAGGGGAAGAGCGCGTCGGGCGACCTCTCGCTCGGGACGATCGGCGGCTCGGTCCGCCTCACCACCGTCTCGGGCGACGTCGAGATCGGTTCCGTCGAAGCGGGTTCGGCGTCCGTTCGCTCCGTCTCGGGCGACGTCGAGATCGGCGTGGCGCGCGGCACCTTCGTCTACCTGGACATCAGCTCGATGTCCGGCGACACCGTGAGCGAGCTGGACATGTCGGACGCCTCGGCAGACGGCGGCGCCGACCTGGATCTGCAGGTCGGCACGGTAAGCGGCGACATCCGTATCGTCCGCTCGCCGGCGGGTTCATCAGCGAGATCCTCGGGGCGGCCGGCGGGGCGATCGTCCGACGATGTCTACGCCGCAGAGGATTCCGTTTCCTCCGAGTAATCCCCCGTCTGTGCCAGCCCGTTCATCCTGGCCCGGTGCGCGAGCGCGCGCTGGCCCGCCTCCACGTTGGCCGGGTCGCCGGCCCACACCTTGAGCGACGGCGCCTGCAGCGCACGGCCGTAGGAGAACGAGAGCGGCCATGGATGGGGGCCCGAGCGGTTCATCTCGTTCAGGTGGACTGTGGCATCCAGATCGGACTGGCCACCGGAGAGGAAGACGACCCCGGCGACGTCCGCGGGCACGTACTCGCGCAGGGTGCGGAGCGTGGCCTCGGCGACCTCCACCGGACCGGCCCGTGTCGCGGCGTCTGCGCCCGAGAGCACCATGTTGACCTTGAGGAGCGAGCCCGCGAGATCGACCCGATGCTCGGCGAGCTGCGCGTACAGCGTCGACAGCGTCTTGGCGGTGGCGTCCTCGCACGCTTCGATCGAGTGGTCCCCGTCCATCAGGATCTCCGGCTCCACGATGGGGACGATGCCGGCCTCCTGGCAGAGCGCCGCGTAGCGCGCCATCGCGTGCGCGTTCGCGAGGATGGCGAAGTCGGTGGGGATGCCCTCGCCGATGAGGATCGTGGCGCGCCACTTGGCGAACCGCGCCCCGAGCTCCCGGTACTCGGAGAGCCGCTCGCGGAGCCCGTCGAGGCCCTCGGTGACCGTCTCGCCCGGGAAGAGCGCCAGCGGCTTCGCGCCGGTGTCCACCTTGATGCCCGGGATGATGTCCGATGCTGCGAGCAGCTCGGCGAACGGCGGGCCGTCGATCGCCGACTGGCGGATCGTCTCGTCGAACAGGATCACGCCGCTGATGTGCTCGCCCAGACCCGGGGTCGTGAAGAGCATGTCGCGGTAGGCGCGCCGGTTGTCCTCGGTGGACTCAACGCCGATCGAGTCGAAGCGTTTCTTGATCGTGCCGGAGCTCTCGTCGGCCGCGAGGATCCCTCTTCCGGTCGCGACCAGTTGCGCGGCCGTCCCGCGAAGTACGTCGGTCTCCATCATCCCTCCCGAGGTGTGTCGTGTCGTGTCGTCTTCGTCTGCGTGCTGGACGCAGCCTACGAGGGGCTGGGGTAAGTCGCCACGAACGCACGGAGGTCGGGCAGATGCGCATCCGCGTGACGGAACGGACCGCCCGGGCCACCCAGGATGGAGCCGACGCGCACGCCGAGCGGGCGGCCGCGCGTCAAGGGAGGTCTGGCCCACCGATCCGCGGGAACCGCGCGGACGGCCGCGACCAACGCATCGTGCGTCTGGAGCCAGTGCCGGACGAGCGCCGACGGTTCCAGAGTGGAGGCCTCGGTGAGAGCGTCGGCGTTCAC
>CAZDXK010000128.1:0-5350 GCA_964509215.1 uncultured Actinomycetes bacterium
CGATCGAGATGATCGACCGGTACGGCGCCGACGCGCTGCGCTTCTCGCTGGTGCGCTCCGCCACCGGCGGACAGCAAGACATCCCGCTGTCGGTAGAGTCGATCGAGGGCGCCCGCAACTTCGCGAACAAGATCTGGAACGCGGCGAGGCTGGTGTTCCGTGTGTATCCGGGCGGGGGGCCACAGCTTCCGCCGCTCGACCGGCTGACGGTGCCCGACCGGTGGCTGCTCTCGCGTCACCAGGCGTGTGTCGCGGAGGTCGACGCGGCGCTCGACTCGTACCAGTTCGCCGAGTCCGCCCAGGCCGTCTTCCGGTTCCTGTGGTCCGAGCTCTGCGACTGGAGCCTGGAGATGCAGAAGGGAAGGCTCGACGCCGAGGGGGCCGACCGTCAGGACGCCGCCAACGTGCTCGCCTGGGTCCTGGAGCGAACGCTGCGGCTGCTCCATCCGGCCATGCCGTTCGTCACCGAGGAGATCTGGCAACGGTTCGGGATGGGGCCGTCGATCTCGATCGCCCCGTGGCCCGAGCAGCGGCCCGGCGACGTCGACACGGACGCGGAGGCGGCGTTCTCGCTCGTCCAGGACATCGTCAGCGCGGTGCGGCAGTTCCGCTCGCGGCACGGCATCTCGCCGGCCGTGAGGTTCGAGGCGGCGGCGGGCGTCCCGGAGTGGGGGCGGGCCGCCGTCGAGTCGTTGTCGGAGCGCATCCAACGTCTGGCTGGCGTCACGCCGTTCGAGGTCGTGGACGCGCTGGTGGACAAGCCCCCCGGGTGGATCGCACTGACGCTCGCCGACGGCTTCGTCCACCTGCCGCCGGGCCTCTTCGACGTGGAGGCCGAGCGCGCCCGGTTGTCGAAGCAGCGCGATGACGTCGCGACGCTGCTCGCGCGCGCGAGCGCCAAGCTGGAGAACAAGGGCTTCCTGGCGAAGGCCGCCGACGAGATCGTGGCGTCGGAACGGGAGAAGCACGCCAAGCTGACGCAGCAGCTGGCCGAGGTCGAGGGTCACCTCGCCGAGCTCGGCGGTTGACCGGTTGAACTTCCGCGAGGCTGCCGCCGAGCTCGAGGGACGCCGTGAGAGCCGCATGGTGCCCGACCTGTCGCGGATCCTCTCCCTCGCGACGCTGCTGTCCGACCCGCAGCTCACGTACCCCTCGATCCACGTCACCGGAACGAACGGGAAAGGGACGACCGCCCGCGTGGCGGCCGAGCTCGCCTGTGCCCATGGGCTGACGACCGGGCTCTACACGTCCCCTCACCTGGAATCGGTCCGTGAGCGACTCTCGATCTGCGGCGTCGACATCACCGAGGCGGAGTTCGCCGAGGAGTACGAGCACCTGCTGCCGTACCTGTTGTTGGTGGACTCCCAGGGCGAAGAGCAGGTCACGTACTTCGAGGCGTTGAGCGCCCTTGCGTACCTGTGGTTCGCGGACAAGCCGGTCGCGCTTGGCGTGTTCGAGGTGGGCATGGGGGGCACGTGGGACGCGACGAACCTGGTTCGCGGCGACGTCGCCGTGCTCACGCCCATCGCGCTCGATCACCCGGAGCTGGGTTCCACGATCGAGGAAGTGGCGGGGGAGAAGACGGGCATCATCAAGGAAGGCAACATCGCGGTCAGCCGCGAGCAGGATGACGAGGCGCTGCGGGTGATCGAGGCGCGGTGCGCGGAGGTCGGGGCGGAGCTTCGACTCGAACTTCGCGACTTCGAGATCGAGGAGCGGCTGCGCGCGATGGGCGGACAGTCGCTGCGGATCCGCGGGGTCCGCGCGACGTACGAGGACCTGTTCCTCCCGATGTTCGGTGAGCACGCCGCGCGGAACACTGCCGCTGCCATCGCGGCGGTCGAGTCGCTGTTCGACAAGCCGCTGGACCCAGACACGACCCGCGAAGCGCTCGCCAACGTTCGGTGGCCGGGCCGCCTGGAGATCGTCGCGCGTCATCCCACGATCCTGCTCGACGGCGCCCACAATCCCGCCGGGGCCGAGGCGCTCGCCGCCGCGCTCCGCGAGTTCTTCATCTGGGACCGGCTGCATCTGGTGATCTCGATATCGGCGAACAAGGACGCGGGCGGGATCATCCGGCCGCTCGCGCAGCTTGCCGATATCGCCTACGCGGCAAAGAACGCCAGCGAACGGGCCGGGGACGCCCTGGTCATCGCCGAGGAGTTCGGAGCCCTGGACAAGCCGGTGGAGATCTTCGACTCGATCGCGGCGGCCCTGGACGCTGCGCGCATCTCCGCGGACGAGACCGACCTCATCGTGGTGACCGGCTCTCTCTATACTGTCGCGGACGCGCACCGCGCGTTGGGGGAGCCCTTCTAGAGATGGCGATGGAATCCACGCTGCTCATCGTGAAACCGGACGGGGTGCGCCGCCGCCTCGTCGGCGAAGTCCTCCGCCGCGTCGAGGCCAAGGGTCTCGTCATCGAATCGATGCGGTTGCTCACCATCGACCGCTCCCTCGCCGAGCAGCACTACGCCGAACACGTGGACAAGCCGTTCTTCGGGGAGCTGGTGGATTTCATCACCGGGGGACCGGTCGTGGTTGCGAAGGTCACCGGTGGATCCGCGATCGACGCCTGGCGCACGCTCATGGGTCCAACGGACCCGATCCAGGCGCCGCCCGGCTCGGTCCGTGGCGACTTCGCCACGTTCATCGGCGAGAACATCGTGCACGGCAGCGATTCCCCGGCCTCGGCTGCGCGCGAGCTCGGGTTGTTCTTCCCCGAGGTCTAACGCTCGCGATGCCGGGGCTCGCCGAAGCCTTCGATCGGATCGGGCTCGCGCTCGAGCACCACCTCCCCGTATCGCACGCCGCCGGCGCGGCGATCGCGGTGACCGATCGTCACGAGACCCTCGGCGTCGTCGTCCGCGGGTTCGCAGACGTCGCGAGCGGAGCTCCCGTTCGTCCCGAGACGCGATTCATGATCGGCTCGATCTCGAACTCGTTCGCGGCGATCGTGGCCCTGCAGGAGGTGGAGGCAGGCAGGTTGGATCTGCATGCGTCCGTGAACGACCTCCTCCCGTGGCTGGAGCTCGCCGAACCATTCGGCCCGATCACGATGCACCACCTGCTGACGCACACCAGCGGTCTCGCGGCCGGCACGGAAGACGCCCCGACCGGGCTCGGCACCGCGACGCTGATGCGTGACGTTCCTCCGACGTTCGCTCCGGGGGAACACTTCTGGTATTCGAACGACGCGTACAAGCTCGTCGGGCTGGTCTTGGAACGGGTAAGCGGACAGCCGGTACACGAGCTCGTCCGCGATCGTGTGTTGGAGCCGCTCGGCATGATGGCGTCTGTCGCCGCGATCACCGAGGACGTCCGGATGAACCTGGCGACGGGCTACGAGCCGGTGTTCACCGACCGGCCCGCGCAGCTCCGTCACCCGCTCGTTCCCGCGACGTTCACGGTCTCGAACACTGCCGACGGCAGCATCGTGTCGAGCGTGATCGACATGGCCGCGCACGCCCGGCTGCTGCTGAACCGCGGCAAGGGACCGGAGGGACCGGTCCTTTCGGAGGCGATGTTCGACGTCCTCACGACGCCGTACGTCGAGCAGCCGGACGATCCGGGGACGTCCTACGGCTACGGGCTCGATGTCGGCGACGACGAGCACGGGCAGTGGCTGGGCCACGGCGGCGGCATGGTGGGCTACACAGCGTTCACCGCCGTAGAGCCGGCGAGCGGGCTGGGCGTCGTGATCCTGCAGAACGGGTCCGGTTCGAAGGAGGACGTCCTTCGGTACGCGTTCGACGCGGTTCGCGCCTGCACCTCCGACGCGCCGTTCCCCGAGGTGTGGTCGCCGCCCGATCCGACATCGATCCCGGAGGCGGAGGCGTTCGTCGGGGAGTACGTCGACCCCCAGGACGAGAGCGTCCTGCGCGTCCAGACCGATGCCGACGGGCTTCGGATCACGATCGGAGAGGCCTCAGGCCGCCTCGAACGCGACCCGTTGACCTCCGATGCCGGCGACCAGTTCCTCGTGGTGCACCCGGAACTCGAACGGTTCCCGATCCGCTTCGGCCGCGGCCCGGACGGTCGGGCGCACGAGGCGTTCCACGGGAACCGGTGGTTCCGCGGCGAACGGTACGACGGAAGCCCGCCGGTTCCGGCGCCGCCGGAGTGGTCCGCGTATCCGGGTCTGTACCGCAACGATGATCCATGGATGCCGACCCTCCGCGTGGTGCTGCGGAAGGGCCGCCTGGCACTGCAGTTCCCGGTCGAGCTGAGCGATGAAGCGGGCGAGGCGGAGCTGCGACCGGTGGAGGACGGTTGGTTCGCCGCGGGGGAGCCGTGGGTACCACGGCGGATCCGGTTCGATCGCCTGGTGGACGGGAAGACGGTCCTCGCGGAGTTCAACGCGGGCCGGTGGTATCGTTCGTTCGAAGACTAGTCTCGTACAGACTAGCCGGTCACGCTCACGCGCTCTTGCGGAACGCGACGCACGTATTATGGCCCCCGAAACCGAACGAGTTCGACAGCGCGAGCCCGATGTCCATCTTTCGAGCCGTGTTCGGCGTCACGTCGAGCTCGAAGTCGGGATCCGGCGTCGAGTAGTGGATGGTCGGCGGGACCACCCCATGGGTGATCGCCAAGGCGCATGCAGCGCCTTCCACGGCTCCCGCCGCGCCCATCTGATGCCCGGTCATGGATTTGGTCGACGAGACTGCCACGGTCCTCGCGTGATCGCCGAGGACCTGCCCGATCGCCGCAGCTTCGGACGCGTCGTTCAACGGCGTCGAGGTGCCGTGCGCGTTGATGTAGTCGACCTCGTTCGGCTCGGCACCCGCGTCCGCCAGCGCCCAACGCATGGCGAGCGTGGCGCCCGATCCCTTCGGGTCTGGCGCCGTGATGTGGAACGCGTCGTCGCTCGCTCCGGCGCCGGCCACCTCGCAATAGATCCGGGCGCCGCGCGCCCTCGCGTGCTCCTCGGTCTCCATGATCAGGGCGCATGCGCCCTCGGACAGGACGAAGCCGTCCCGCTGGGCGTCGAACGGGCGGGACGCCACCTCGGGGTCGGGGTTCTTCGTCAAGGCGGTCATCTGGGAGAACGCTGCGACCGTGAGCGGAAGGGTCGCGGACTCCGAGCCACCCGCGATGCACAGGTCGAGCGTGCCATCGCGCAGCAATCGCGCCGCCTCGAATATCGCGTGGTTGCTCGACGAGCACGCGGAGATAGTGGCGAAGTTCGCCCCGGTCAGACCGAACGTCATGGCGATATGTCCCGCCGGGGCGTTCGCCATGAGCATCGGGACCATGAACGGCGACACGCGCCCCGGTCCCTTGGCCTTCAGTACGTCGTACTGGTTCAGCAGCGTCTCGATGCCGCCGATCCCCGTGGCGAAGATCA
>CAZDXK010000129.1:0-5341 GCA_964509215.1 uncultured Actinomycetes bacterium
CGATCCTGGTGATCTGTACGGGCAACATCTGCCGCTCGCCGATCGCGGAGGGGCTGTTGCGGGATGCCGTTCAGCGCAGGTTCGCGGAGAGCGCCCCGGAAGTGTCGTCGGCGGGTACGAGCGGACTGGAGGGGTCGGGCGCGATGCCCGAATCGGTGCGGGCCGCGGGGGAGCTGGGGATCGACATCGGCGGACATGTCGCGCGGCGGCTCAAGGCCGCGATGGCCGATAGCTCCGATCTCCTCCTCTGCATGGCGACCGAGCATCGCAACCTTCTTTCCGACGGGTCCGATCGCGACGACCGCGCGTTCACGTTGAAGGAGCTGGTTCGGTTGCTGGAGACGCTTCCGGCCCTCGGGCCGGAAGCGGGACCCGAGCTCATGAACGAGCGGATCGCGGCGGCGAGCTTGGCTCGCCGGCGGGGGGCGGTGCCGGCCTCCCGCGACAACGACGTCGCCGACCCACTCGGCCAACCGCTGGAGGCGTACCGCGCGATCGCTTGGGAGATCGAGAAGTGGATCGAGCGGCTCGTGAGCGGCCTGTTCGGCAAGGTCGCGGACGTCGACGCCGCAGAAGGGTTGTGAGATGCGGATCGCGATGGGCGCGGACCACGCCGGTTTTGCGCTCAAGGAAGAGCTGAAGGGGTTCCTTGAGGCGGAGGGGCACCAGGTGATCGACGTCGGAACGGATTCCACGGACCCGGTGGACTACCCGGCGTTCTGCGCGGCCGCCGCGCGGGCGGTCGTCGACGGCAGGGCCGACCGAGGCATCGTTCTCGGTGGATCGGGACAGGGGGAGCAGATCGCGGCGAACAAGATCGACGGCATCCGCGCTTCGCTCTGCCACGACCTGTACTCTGCGCGCCTCGCCCGCGAGCACAACGACGCCAACGTCCTCGGCATGGGGGCTCGGGTGATCGCCCCCGCCTACGCGAGGGAGGTCGTGCGCCTGTGGCTGGAGACGCCCTTCGAGGGTGGACGGCATGAACCACGGATCGAGCAGATCGCGATGATCGAACGAGGGGAGCTCTGACATGGGTGACTACGTGGCGAGTTGGGACGCGCTCAAGGCGGCGGATCCCGAGGTGGCGGACGCCATCGCGAACGAGCTGGAGCGAGAGCGGACAACGCTCCGGCTGATCGCGTCGGAGAACTATGCGAGCCCCGCCGTGCTGGCCGCGATCGGCTCGACCATGAACAACAAATACGCGGAGGGCTATCCGGGCCGTCGCTACTACGGCGGATGCGAGTTCGTCGATGTGACCGAACAGCTCGCGATCGACCGTGCGAAGGAGCTGTTCGGAGCCGATCACGCCAACGTCCAGCCGCACGCCGGCGCACAGGCCAACATGGCGGTGTTCGGGGCGTTCCTGGAGCCCCGCAACCCCGACGACAAGGTTCTGGGCATGGCGCTCGCGCACGGTGGTCACCTCACGCACGGCTCGCCCGTCAACGTGAGCGGCATGTGGTTCAACTTCGTCGCCTACGAGGTCGACCGTGAGACCGAACGGCTGGACATGAACAAGGTCCGAGATCTGGCGATCGAGCACAAGCCGAGGATCGTCCTTGCCGGCTACACCGCATACCCGCGCGAGATCGACTTCACCGCTTTCCGCGAGATCTGCGATGAGGTCGGCGCCCTGCTCTGGGTCGATGCCTCGCATTTCATCGGACTGGTGGCCGGAGGCTCATTCCCGTCGCCGGTTCCCTATGCCGACGTGGTGACGTTCACGACGCACAAGGCGCTGCGCGGGCCGCGCGGAGCCATGATCCTGTGTCGCGAGGAGCACGCGAAGGCGATCGACAAGGCGGTGTTCCCCATGATGCAGGGCGGACCGCTCGAGCACTGCATCGCGGGGAAGGCCGTGGCGCTGAAGGAAGCGATGACACCCGAGTACAAGGACTACGCGCACCGGATAGTCAGGAGCGCCCGCTCGCTCGCGCAGGGGCTGGCCGACGAGGGCCTGCGCATCGTGTCCGGTGGGACAGACTCACACCTGATCCTCGCCGATCTCCGCCCGCTCGGCGTGAACGGCAAGGACGCCGAGCGCGTCCTGGATGAGGTCGGCATCTCGCTCAACAAGAACGCCATCCCGTTCGATCCGCAGCCTCCCTCTACCCCTTCGGGCATCCGCGTCGGAACGCCGGGCACCGCGACGCTCGGGATGGACGAGGCGGAGATGAAGGAGATCGCCGCGGTGATCGGCGACACGCTCCGCAGTCCCGACGACAGGGCCGTGAAGGACGCGGTTCGGGAGCGTGTGCGAGCCCTCATGCGCCGTTTCCCCGTGTATCCGTGATGGGACCGGCGCGAGACAGTTGCGAGACGCTCCGGCGGATCGCACACTGAGCGGAGCGTGATCGCTTACATCTGGGTCTTCCTCGCGTGCGCGGGGACGACGTTCGTCATGACGCCGATCGTCCGTCGGCTGGCCGTTCGCTACGGCGCGATCTATCAGCCGAACGACCGGACGGTACACGCTGTGGCGACCCCTACGATGGGCGGGATCGCGATGTTCGTGGGATTCCTCGTGGGCCTTGGCGTCTCGCGGGTCCTTCCGTTCTTCTCCGAGATGAACCACGGCAGCGCCGAGCCCCTCGCCGCGCTCGTGACGTGCACGGCGATGATGGGGCTGGGGGTGATCGACGACAAGCGCGGCGTCTCTGCGCTCGCGAAGCTGACCGCGCAGGTCTTCATCGGCGGCCTGCTCGTGCTCCTGGGTGTGCAGGTGCTCTATTTCTGGTTCGGCCCGAGCTCCGGCTTCGTGTTGGTCAGCTCGGACCTTGCCGTCCCGCTCACGATCCTGTGGCTGGCGCTCGTGGTGAACGCCGTGAACCTGGTGGACGGGCTGGACGGGCTGGCGGCGGGCATGGTCGCGATCGCCGCATCCGCCTTCTTCATCTACATGGTGCGCACGGACAGCCTCTTCGGCGACGCGTCGTCCGCAGCGCTGTTGTCGGCTATCACGGTGGGGATCTGCGTGGGGTTCCTCCCCTGGAACTTCCACCCGGCGCGGATCTTCATGGGCGATTCCGGGGCGATGCTGCTCGGCATGCTCGTCACGATCGCGACGATCTCGGGAGTGGCGCGTAACCCGTACCCGCCGAGCGGAGGCGATCTGGCCGCCGTCGTGGGCACCGTCATGGTGCCGCTGCTCGTCCTCGCGATCCCGTTCCTGGACGTCCTGCTTGCGGTCGTTCGGCGAACGTGGCGCGGGAAGGGGATCGGCCAGGCCGACAAGGAGCACATCCACCATCGGCTGTTGGATATCGGGCACAGTCACCGATCCGCCGTCCTGTTGATGTACCTGTGGAGCGGTCTGATCTCCGCCAGCGCGCTCGCGATCGGCCTGATCGACGGGCGACTGGCCGTGGGTGCGATCATCCTGACCGCGATCGTGTTGTTCGCCGTGACGGCGCTTCCGCGGTTGGCCCGATGGCGTGGCCGACCCGAGGGGGCGACCGATCCGGCGGCCGCTCCTCCCGTCGAGCATGGCGCCGATCTTTCGGGCTGAACCCAACCTCGTCTCGGCCACGTACTACGGAACGGGTCCGCGGTTTCGTACCGAGCACGTCCGGACCCTGCTCCACGTGACAGGACCGGCCGTGACCTGCGACCAGTGCTGTGGCATGATTCGCGCCTAGCTCGAGAGGGGGGTGTGCGTGTCGGAGATCGACGTGCGCCTCGACCGAGTCTCCAAGCTCTTCGGGGATACGGCCGCGGTGGACGACCTGTCGCTCGACATCCGGGAAGGGGAGTTCTTCTCCATGCTCGGACCCTCGGGCTGCGGGAAGACGACCACGTTGCGGATGATCGGCGGCTTCGAGGAGCCTACGTACGGCACCGTGTTCCTCGGCGGCCGGGACGTGACCATGCTGCCGCCGTACAAGCGGGACGTGAACACCGTGTTCCAGTCATACGCTTTGTTCCCGCACCTCAACGTATACGAGAACATCGCCTTCGGTCTGCGCCGCAAGAAGGTCGAGAAGAGCGAGATCGACCAACGCGTGCGCGACGCGATGAAACTCGTCGACCTGATCGGTTTCGAGAGCCGCAAGCCCCCCCAGATGTCGGGCGGACAACAGCAACGCGTGGCGCTCGCCCGGGCGCTAGTGAACCACCCCAAGGTGCTGCTCCTCGACGAACCGCTCGGCGCCCTCGATCTCAAGCTGCGCAAACAGATGCAGCTCGAGCTCAAGCGGATCCAGCAAGAGGTCGGCATCACGTTCATCTACGTGACGCACGATCAGGAAGAGGCCATGACCATGTCGGACCGGCTCGCGGTCATGCGGCACGGCAAGATCGACCAGATCGGCCCGCCGGAGGCCGTCTACGAGTCGCCCGCGACCGAGTTCGTCGCCGGCTTCCTCGGTGCCTCGAACATGCTGGACGGCGAGGTCAAGGAGACGAACAACGGACGGACCACCATCGCGCTCGCGACGGGAGGGACCGTGACCACCAGCACCGATAGCGTGCCGCCCGGCATCTCCCGGGTGCGGGTGGGCGTCCGGCCGGAGAAGATCACGATCGTGCCCGACGACGGCAACGCGCCCGCGAACCGGAACGCGGTGACCGGGCTCCTGCGGATGTCCACCTACATCGGCGTCAACTATCAGTACAAGGTCGAGGGGCCCGGTGGGCACGAGCTGACCGTGTACGTCCAGAACCTCGGCGACGCCGGGTCGCACCCGCACCCCGGCGAGCGGGTCCGCCTCGAGTGGCTTCCCGAGCACACGTTCGTCGTCGAGCCCTCTGCAACACCGATTTCCGAGGAGGATGAAGAGGAATGACCGAGCGCCGAAGCGATCACCTCAACGATCTGCTGAACGACCCCGCGTTCCTGCGCGGACTCACGATGCGCCGGATGTCCCGGCGCGACCTGTTCCGTTCCGTGGGCGTCGGCGCAGGCGCGGTGTCGATGGGCGCGATCCTGGCCGCCTGCGGTGGGACCAGCGGCGGGGGTGGCTCGGGTGGAGGCGGCGGTGGAGGAGACGGTGGCGGCGGTGACGGCGGCATCGACTGGAACGCCGAACCGAACGGCACCCTGAACTTCGCGAACTGGCCGCTGTACATCGACAAGAAGAAGGTCGACGGCGTCGTGACGTTCCCTTCGCTGGAGCAGTTCACGGCGGTTTCCGGGATCGAGGTCAAGTACCGCGAAGCCATCAACTCGAACCCGGAGTTCTTCGGCAAGATCCAGCCGCAGCTGCAGGCGGGACAGTCGACCGGTTGGGACATCATCGTCATCACGAACGGGGACACCCTCAACCAGCTGCTCCGGCTGAACTACCTGGTTGAGCTGCCGGCGGACAAGCGCCCCAACTTCGACGCGAACGCGAGC
>CAZDXK010000130.1:0-5298 GCA_964509215.1 uncultured Actinomycetes bacterium
GGCCGATGATGGACGCGCGGCAGACATCGGCCACGACCGACGTCCGGCGGAACTCTTCCCGCGCATGGATGTTCGTCATGTGCACCTCGACGACCGGCAGTCCGCTGGCCTCGATCGCGTCGCGGAGCGCGTAGGAGTAGTGCGTCAGCGCTCCCGGGTTCACCACGATCGCTTCGATCCCGTCCGCCCGGGCGCCCAGGAACCATCCGACGAGCTCACCTTCGTGATCGGACTGGCGCCACGACACGTCGTGCGTCATCTCGCGCCCGCGATCCGTCACGGCCGTCATGATCTGATCCAACGTCTCGGCACCGTACGTCTCCGGTTCGCGGGTCCCCAGAGCGCCCAGGTTGGGGCCGAAGAGGTAGAGGATCTTCACACGCCCGCTCCCATGTCCTGCAGCAGCCCTCGCAGCTCGTCGTCGGTGACGTCGTCGACCACCACGGGACGCCCGACGTCTTCCAGGAGGACGAAGCGAACACCACCCCGATACTTCTTGTCGAGCCCGAACGCCGAGAGGATGTCGTCGGGGCTCGGCAACGACCCATCGGTCTCCAGGCCGAACGAGGCGAGCAGTCGTGCGGTGCGGGCGGCGAGGCCGGCGGCCCCCACCCCGCGCGCTTCCGCGAGACGCGCCGCGAACACCATGCCGACGGCAACGGCTTCTCCGTGGGATCGTCCTGAGAACGCGTCGAGCCGTTCCAGCGCGTGTCCGAGCGTGTGTCCGTAGTTGAGGACCAGGCGGCGTCCGTCGTCCCGCTCGTCCTCCGCCACGGTCCGGGCCTTCGCGGCGACGCAGCGGGCCACCAGCCGCTCGAGCGTGGCCGTGTCGCGAGCCAGCACCGGCCCCGGATCTCGCTCCAACACGTCCAGGAGCTCGCCGTCGAGGGTGAGCGCGTACTTCGCCACCTCCGCCAAGCCGGATCGGAAGTCGCGCTCGGACAGCGTCGCCAACGTGTCGACGTCGGCGACCACCAGCCGAGGTTGCGCGAACGTCCCCACGAGGTTCTTCCCCTCCGGGAGGTTCACGGCCGTCTTGCCGCCGATCGCCGCGTCGACCTGCGCCAGCAGGGTCGTCGGCACCTGGACGAACGGCACTCCGCGCATATACGTCGAGGCGACGAACCCTGCGAGGTCGCCCACCGCTCCCCCGCCCAACGCGATCACGAGGTCGTCCCGGTGCGCCTCCTGGGTCGCGAGCTGGTGCAGCAGCGTCTCGTAGACCCGCAGGGTCTTGGCGTCCTCGCCGGAGGGGACCGCGAGCGGCACCGTTGCGAG
The DNA here is from genome assembly GCA_964509215.1 of uncultured Actinomycetes bacterium. Lineage (GTDB taxonomy): Bacteria > Actinomycetota > UBA4738 > UBA4738 > HRBIN12 > JBBQVZ01. Next base: position 1,279 of record CAZDXK010000130.1, read on the forward strand.
CCCCGCCTCGCTCAGGGACGCCGCGAGCGGGTCGAGCCATCGATCGGACACCGTGCGGTCCGCGACCACGAACGCGGTCGAGGCACCCGGCAGCTCCGGGAGCAACGAACCGACCGACGCGATCGTGCCCGCGCCGACGCACACGTCGTACGGCCGCCCCGGGATCGGGACGGTCACGCGGACCAACGAAGCTCCTCCACGATGGCGTCGGCGACCTCGGCGGGCGAGCCAGTGCCGTCGACCACGTGCGCCGCGAACTCACGGTAGAGGGGTTCTCGGGCCGTGAGGAGGCGTTCCAGATCGCCCTCCGCACGGATCAACGGTCTGTCCGCCGCGGGGCGTACGCGAGACCGGAGGTGCTCGAGAGGCACGTCCAGGTACACCGCGACGCCGGTGTTCCGCAGGGTGATCCGGTTGGCCGGCTCCAGGACGACGCCGCCGCCACACGCCACGACGGCCGGGTCGTGCATGCTCGCGTCCGTGAGCGCCGCGGCCTCGCGCGCTCGGAACGCGCCCTCGCCCTCCGCCGCGAAGATATCGGTCACGCTCGACCCCGTCTGACGCTCGATCTCCACATCCAGGTCGACGAAGGGGACGCCCAACCGCCCGGCGAGCTCCTTGCCGACGACGGACTTGCCCGCCCCCGGCATCCCCACCAGGTACACGATCACGCGAGCGTCTCCACGTATGCGTCCAGGTTCCGGCGGGTCTCGGCCAACGAATCCCCGCCGAACTTCTCAAGGACGGCGTTCGCGAGCTCGAACGCCACCACAGCTTCGCCGACGACGCCCCCCGCCGGCACCGCGCACACGTCGGTCCGCTGTTTGATCGCCTGCGCCGGCGCACCCGTGGCCAGGTCCACCGTGGCGAGCGGACGTGGAACCGTGGAGAACGGCTTCATGGCGGCGCGCAGGCGGATCGGCTGACCCGTCGACATGCCGCCCTCGATCCCGCCCGCACGTGCAGTCTTCCGCCCGATGCGACCGCCCCGCAGGACGATCTCGTCGTGGGCCTTGGAGCCGGTCCGGCCCGCGGACGCGAACCCGTCCCCGACCTCCACGCCCTTGACGGACTGGATGCTCATCAGCGCGAGCGCGAGGCGCGCGTCCAGCTTGCGGTCGTAGTGCACGTACGAGCCGAGCCCGGGAGGAGCGCCGTAGGCCACCACCTCGAAGATGCCGCCGACCGTGTCCTTGGATCGCCGTATCCGGTCGATCTCGGACACCATGCGGTCCGCGGTCGCCTCATCGAGGCACCGCACGGGCGACGCGTCGATCTCGTCGAGGTCGGCAAGGACGGGGGCGCGCGACCTCGCCGGCAGCTTCACGCCGCCGATCCGCACGACGTGGGAGAGCACGCCGATCCCGAGCTCCGAAAGGAATGCCTTGCAGCAGGCTCCGACGGCCACCCGCGCGGCCGTCTCGCGGGCGCTCGCGCGCTCCAAGACGTTGCGGACGTCGTCGAACCCGTGCTTCTGCGCACCGACCAGGTCCGCATGGCCCGGCCGCGGACGGGTGAGACGCGCATCGGGATCTTCGGCTCCTTCGACCGCCATCAGATCCGCGTACTTCGCCTCGAACTCGACGTTCGGGATCGTGATGGCAACCGGAGATCCGAGGCTCTTCCCGTGGCGCACGCCCGTCAGGATCTCGAACCTGTCCGCCTCGAGCCGCTGCCTGCCGCCACGGCCGTAGCCGTGCCGGCGTCGCGCCAGCTCGCCCGCGATCTCCTTCGGAACGATCCCCACGCCGGCCGGGAGGCCTTCCACGATCGCGACCAGCGCCTTCCCGTGGGACTCGCCGGCAGTGAGCATCCGCAGCATCCGAACATCATAGGGACAGGCTGCAGCGCCTGGATGGGGCGGGGGCGACCCCGAGAACGAGGCCGCCCCCGCGCCGGCGACCGCTCCCCCCGTGGGCGGATCGCCGGATCCGCAACCCGTCTACTTCGACGGGGTGAAGCAGAGCGTGAAGGACTCGTCGCCGAACAGGAACGTGGCGCAGTTCCCCGCCACGTCCCGCAGCTCGAAGTTGCCTCCAGCGAACGTGGCGCCCTCGGCCGGGTGATAGACCGTGCCGTCGACCGAGACCGAGGCGTGCTGGACACCGTTGTCCGTGTACGTGTCGATCAGGACCACCGAGTGACCGCCGATCACCGTGGTCGACCCGTTCGTCGGCGGCAGGGTCGGCCCGGTCGGTCCGGGGCCCGTACCGGTCGGACGTGGGCCGGTACCGGTCGGACCGGGGCCGGTACCGGTCGGACCGGGGCCGGTACCGGTCGGACCGGGGCCTGTACCTCCAGGCGTTACTTGGAACTGCGGCGGCAGCGAGAACGGATCCCGTCCGGAGAAGATGGGGCTCGGGGTGGGTCCGCCACCCGAGGGGGACGGGCTCCCCGGCACGACCGTGGGGGGGACGCCGGTCGGGACGCCGGTCGCTGAGGGCCCCACAGAGAGCGGGGGCAGGGCCGCCCCCCCGCCCTTCCCCAGCTGGCTCAGGCCGAGGAGCGCCAGCACCAGCACGGCGGCCACGATGCCACCGATCTTCAGGGCCCTGCGGTCGCGGTCGTTGAGCGGCATCCGTCAGGCTCCTGGGCTCGTCACGGCGGCCGGTGAGGCGCCCGTGGGGCCGGTGGGGGTGGCGGGTGTCGCCGGTGTGGTGGTCACGCCGGCGGAAGCCGTCGGACCCGGCGTCGACCCCGGCCCCGCGCTCTGGTCGCTGGTGTACATGTCGACCGACGCCGTGAGCGTGAGCAGGCTTGCGTCGGTCTCGCTCGGGGACGGCGCGATCGTCACCGAGCTCGCCTTGGCGGCGCGCGGCAGGGTCTCGATCTGGAACAGGAACTCCGTGATCGCGAAGTAGCTGCCGGCAACCGTGATGGCGTTCGACACCGTCGAGAGCCCCGTCGCCGGGTCGAAGACCGGCGTGCCCGGCGAGATAGTGACGACGTCGATCAACGATTGCACGGCCGCGTTCTGCACCAGGAGCATGAAGCCTTGCTGGTCGACCGTCGGCGGGATGGCCTGCTGGACCTTGCGGATGGTCTCCCGGTTCACCGGCGCCTCGGTCTCCGCCTGCTGAAGGGCGGCCAACTGCGCTCCCAGCGTCGCCTGCTCGCCCTGTGCCTCGGTCAGGAGGGCGTTCGCGTCCTTCACCTGACCCATCTTGGGCAACACGAGGAAGAGGGCCACGAGCAACACAACGACGGCGACCCCGATTCCGGCGAAGATCGGCCCGCGCTTACCCCCCACTCAGCACGCCCTCTCGGCCACGAGCGGTGAGCGTGTCCTCCGACAGGTCGACGCCGCTGCTGAACGTGTACAAGCCGCTGTTCGGGGCAGTCTCGGTGGCGCTCGAGAACCAGGGGTTCACCCAGCCCTTCACGGACTCGAGGCGGGTCAACCAGCTCGCCAGGCTCTCCAACCCGTCTGAGGCTCCGCCGGCGGTGAACGACCCCACGAAGCTCGTGGTCGGGGTCGGGGTCGTTCCTTCGGTCACCGAGGCCGTGAGGACGGCGTTGAACGCATCCAGATAGGCATCGGACGGGATCGTGCGTGAAAGATCCATCAGCATCTGGGAGAACGACACCTCACCGGCGTACGCCCTCGTGAGCAGCGCCTGCTGCGCCGCCGCCTGCTCCTGGAGCTGCTGGAACTCCTGCAGTTGGCCGATCTGGGTCTGGAGTCCCGAGTTCGTGAGGTTCTGCGCGGCGATGTCCTCGTTGACGCCCGACAGCTTCTGGCTCTGGAGGAACCAGAAACCCATGAGCAGCACGATCAGCGCCACGCCCCCGCCGACGATCAGCGTGGTCAGCTGTTTGGTCTTCTGTCGCGCGCGAAGCTCGGGGGGGAGGAGGTTGACCTGACTCACTCGAAATGCCTCCCGGGGATGCCCAGCCCCACGGCCACCGCGAGCACCGGCTCGGCCTCGGCGAGCGCCTCCGCCGAGAGCGAGAGCTGCGACTTAGCACGGCGGAACACGTGGCCACGTTCGATCGTCGCGGGCACCCGCTCCTGCAGGA
>CAZDXK010000131.1:0-5295 GCA_964509215.1 uncultured Actinomycetes bacterium
GCCCAGAACGCCCGGAAGCTCGACCGGCTCGTGACGGACCTGCTCGACCTCGATCGGCTAACGCGCGGCATCATCGAGCCGTTGTATCGGCCGATGGATGTGGGCGCCCTGGTTCGGGAGCTCGTTGCCGACTCCGAGCAGCTCGCCGATCGCGACGTGGACGTTCAGACTGCCTCTATCGTCATCGCCTGCGACAAGGCGAAGATCGAGCGCATCGTCGAGAACCTGCTCGGGAACACCGTCAAGCACACGCCTCCGACGTCGCGGATCTGGGTGCGCGTCGAGCCGTGGGAGGGCGGCGCCCTCATCGTCGTCGAAGACGACGGTCCCGGCGTGCCGCCCGACCAACGCGAGAAGATCTTCGAGGCGTTCCTGCAGGGCGAGACCGGGTCGCCGCACCTGTCGGGCGTCGGAGTGGGGCTCGCGCTCGTGGCGCGCTTCGCCGAACTGCACGACGGCTCGGCCTGGGTCGAGGAACGTCCGGGCGGCGGGGCGTCGTTCCGTGTCTTCCTGCCCACCGAGCCCGCCGGGTACCTGCCCGAGCCGTCGATGCATCCCCTCGATCCCGAAACGGAGGGCGAACCTCCCGGCGAAGCTCAACCCGAGACGGACACGGGCACGGAAGCCGACGGGTCGTCGTCCGAGGAGGCCAACCAGGCGTAGGCCTCCTCTTCCTGCGCGAAATGAAGCCGCAGGATCGCGTGCAGCCCGTAGAGCACGCGCCGCAGATCCATGAGGTCCTCCGGGGTCGGGCCGTCTTCCGGGAGCTCCTCGACGAGCTGTCGGTAGATCCTGCCGAGGTGCGAGATCTCCAGGTGGGCACGGGCCATGCTCGACAGCGGATCCTCGCCGCCCATAGCCTCGGCGACGACCGGGTAGACGATGGCCTCCTCCTCCTCCTCGTGCTCAGGGAGGCGCTCCAACAAGAAGACGCGGACGGCTTCCAGCTCTTGCCGGGTCTCCCCGGAAGTCATCTCGCCCAGACGATCGGCGACGGTTCGGATCCGCAAGACCTCCGGAGCGAACTCCCTATGCTCGGATCGGAAGCGATCCGCGACGTGGTTCGAGGGTGAGACGCGCCGAACCTGCTTGTCGCCGCGGAGCGACCTGAGCGCGTTCAGGATCGCGAACACGTCGATCCCTTCCTGCACGAGGGCTCCCGCGACCGGGACCAGCAGCCCGAAGGCGCCCAGGAACATCCCCCCGAGCGCGAGCCCCATGCCGATCACCACGCTCTGCTCCGCGATCCGCCGGGAGCGGCGCGCGATCGCGATCGCCTCGGCGATCCGGTCCAAGCGATCCACGATCAGGACGACGTCCGCGGCCTCCGACGATGCCGTGGCCCCGCGAGCGCCCATCGCGACGCCCACGTCGGCGGCCGCGAGCGCCGGGGCGTCGTTCAATCCGTCGCCCACGAAGATCGTCACGCCCTCCTCGCGCTCGGCCTCGACCGCCTTGACCTTCTCGGCGGGGTCGCGCTCGGAGAGGACCCGGTCCACGCCGAGTGCCGCCCCCACCGATTCGGCGACATCGGGATGGTCGCCGGTCACCATGACCACCCGGTTGATCCCCGCGCGGCGGAGCGTCCGGATCACGCGTGGCGAGTCGGGCCGGATCGGGTCGTCGATGACCAGCGCGCCCCCCACCGTTCCATCGACGGCGACGAACACACAGGACGAACCGTCGAGCGCCGTCCGCCTGCGGACTTCGCGCGCCCTCCGCGGCATCGGCGCTCCCCCCGCGACGAACGATGCCTTCCCCAGCGCAACGTGCCTGCCGTCCACCTTGCCTTCGATCCCGGCCCCGTGCTGCTCCACCACGTCGGTCGGGAACGTGAGACCGAGCCCGTGTTCCCGCGACGCGCGAACGATCGACGTGGCGAGCACGTGGGGCGACACCTGGTCGAGCGAGGCGGCCAGGCGGAGCAACTCGTCCGCCCGGATATCCTCGAATACCTCGACGTCGGCCACCTGCGGGACGCCGGCCGTCAGCGTGCCTGTCTTGTCGAACAGCAGCACCTTGCCCTGCGCGAGCGTCTCGAGCGCCCCGCCGCCCTTCACGATGATCCCCCGTCGGGCGGCGCGCGAGATGCCCGCCACCACCGCGATCGGGACCGCCAGGATCAATGGGCACGGCGTGGCGACCACGAGGACGGCCAGCGCCCTGACGGGGTCCCCGGAGAGCAGCCAGGCGACGCCGGCGATCGCCAGCGTCACGGGGATGAAGATCACGGCGTACCGGTCGGCCACCCGCACGAACGGCGCCTTCTGCTTCTCCGCCTCCTGGACCAGGCGCACGATGCCCGCGTACGTGCTCTCGGCGGCAGTGGCCACGGCCCGGAGGTCGACGGCGGATCCCGCGTTCACCGCGCCGGATCGGATCTGGTCCCCCTCCGGCCGCTCGGACGGGCGGGACTCGCCGGTGAGCGCCGACTCGTCGAAGACGCCGGGAGACATCAGCACACCGTCGACCGGGACGACCTCTCCGGTCTTCACGAACAAGCGGTCGCCCGGCCGCACGTCCTCGATCGGGCGGACGACCAGCTCGCCGTCCTCGTATCGCGTGACCATCTGCGGGGCACGGTCGAGGAGGGCGGAGAGCTCACGGCGGGCCCGCCGGTCCGCGTAGGTTTCCAACGCCCGGCCGCTAGCGAGCATCAGCGCGATCACGGCGCCCGCCAGGTACTCCTCCAGCGCCAACGAACCGGCCATGGCAAGCAACGCGATCAGGTCGACGCCGGCCTCGCGCCGCATCAGACCCACCACCGTCTTCCAGGTGAGCGGCACCAGCCCGATCGCGGTGGTCACGCCCCACGCCACGTGTGCCACGTCGCGGGATCCCGTCCACCACACGACGCCTCCAGTGGTGATGCCCACGACGGACAGGGCAAGCCACACGTACGTCGGGTCCCTCTTCTCGCGGGATTCGACGTTCATCGCTCGACCCTGTGCAACTCGGCCTCCAGATGCAGCGCCATCGGTGACTCGTCGGTGGCCATGTCGGTCCGGTAGCGCATCACGTCGCCGTCGACGCGGTACCGGCGGATCACGGCGGTCGTCGCCAGCCCGGTGGTGGTCCTCCCGACACCGGTCGACGTCAGCTCGAAGGCGGTCCCGTCGAGCGTTCCCTCCGCGATCTCGGTCAAGCCGATGGGGTGGGCCAGCGTGAACTCGACGCGCCCCGGCTCCCCCGGACGGAGGAAGCCGCGCTCGAAGTGGATGGGCCCGCCGTCGGCGGGCGACCAGCTCGCCTGCTCGTAGAGCAGGAACGTGTCCCCAACGTGCTCGAAGCGCAGCTCTTCCTCGTAGTCGAACGGCTCGATGGTTGGGTACCCGCCCGTCCCCTCCCCGCGCCACGTCCCAAGAAGGAACGCGAGCGGCCGCAGGTTTTTGTCGAGAGCCAACATCGCCGGCTCCCTCACCCGTCGGCCTTCCGGAGCAGCGCCGCGTGCAGGTGGTGGGCTATCGGCTGACCGACCGCCGCCATCCGCAGGTCGTACGACAAGACGTCGCCCGTGACGTGCAGGCTCCGCTCGACGCGCGTGACCTCCTTTGGCCGCGGGCGCGCCCTCGACGACGTGTGTCATCACGTGCCAGAAACGGACCTCTTCGCCGTACGCGAACGGCACGATCGTCGGGTACTCGCCCTTGCCCTCGCCGCGCCACGTCCCGAGCAGGAACGCCAGTGGTTGAAGGTCACCGTGCAGCTTTGGCCCCATAGTCCGAAGCTACCATCAGACCTTCAGGCAGACCCTTCCGGGTCATGAGCCCTCCGCGGCAGGCTAGCCCTCGCGCTCCAAGCGCTCCGCGATGGTGCCCTGCAACAGCGCGATCTGGTCGTCCAGCGTGAGCTGGAAGACCTGTGGCGCGAAGTTGAACTCGGGGAAGTGCCTCCACTCGGCCACCGCGTTCCGCTCTGGCGCCTCCTGCTCGACACGCGCGTCCACGCGCGACAGGTCTCGCTCTAGACGGGTGATGCGTTCGCCGATCGCACTGATACGCACCGACACGTCGCCTTCGGTCACGGTCACGGTGTCGTACAGGGCTTCTGGGGCCTGATCCGCCTCGAGCGGTTCCACCCCTCGAAGCCGTCCTTGCAGTGCGGTCAGGTCCCTCACGACTTCGTCGTGGGCTCGATCTCCGTTCATCCACTCCCCCTCGGATGTCCTCGAGACGGCCCCGGCCCGCCGGCGCGGATGGTACGCAGGTCGGCCGTTCGAGGCAACCCTGCAGCCAGCGGCGGTCGCATCATGGTCCGTTAGGCTCACGCGATGCCATACGTCCTTCGGATGAATGTCACACCGGTCAAGTCGATGGCCCTCTCGCACCCCGAGGAGGTGGAACTGGGAGACGTCGGCGTCGCCGAGGACCGCCTCTTCTACTTGGTGGACGACGATGGTCGCCTTTTCACCGGCGACAGATTCGGTCCGCTGCTGACCATCCGGCCGAGCTACGACCCCGATCGTGAGCACTTGGCCTTCACGTTCCCCGACGGCAGCGTCGCCGAAGGCGACGCTGCCGTGTTCGACGAGGGGCTGATCACCGACTTCTACGGCAGGCCGGTCCGCGCCCACGTCGTCCCGGGGCCGTGGACGCAGCCGCTCTCCCGGTTCGTCGGGGCGCCGGTGCGGTTGGCGAGGTGCGATCAGCCCGGCGAGGGGACCGACGTCTACCACATGACGATCGTCTCGAGCGCCTCCGTCGCCGAGCTGGCCGCGCGCGGTGGGCACCGCGGCGATCTCGACGCCGGTCGGTTCCGCATGACGTTCGAGCTCGACGGATGCGGGGCGCACGAGGAGGACACGTGGGCCGGGCGTCGGGTCCGCGTGGGCAAGGCCCTCCTGCGGATCTACGGGCAGGTGCCACGCTGCGTCGTCACCACGCAGAGCCCGGAGACGGGACTGAAGGACTTCGAGGCGCTGAAGACCATCGTTTCCTACCGGCCGCTGATGAGCGACGAGAAGGGCATCCCGTTCGGGATGTACGCGGAGACCGAGCGGCCGGGCCGCGTCCGGGTCGGCGACCACGTCGAGGTCCAGGGCTAGCCGCCGCGCTCCTTCCGTTTCCGTTCCGCCGCGTCGAACGCCTTGGCCGCGCGCTTCGCGTTCATCCGCTGCTCGGCCGAGGATGCCTCCGCGTCCCGGAGCTTCTCGCTCGAAGCGTCGAGCCGCGTCTGCATGGAAGCCACCTGCTCGGCCAAGCGCGAGCGAGCCTCCTCGGCTGCTGCCGCCTTCCGCTCCGCCGCGTCGCGGTCGCGGCGGAGCCGACGCACCGCAGCCTCGAGCTCACGCCTACG
>CAZDXK010000132.1:0-5266 GCA_964509215.1 uncultured Actinomycetes bacterium
ACCCACGGCGGCGGTCACCACGCCGGTGCGGACGGCGCCGCTCCCAACGGGCAACATCCCGACGCCGAAGAAAGGCACGCAGGATAAGCACCGTCTGCTCGCGTTGGTCCCGCCCGAAGGCATCCAGCGCGTGGAGCGTGAACAGGGCGACCGCGTGAACGTATGGCCGCACCTGCTGGTCGAGGAGTTCGTCGCGATGTTGATCCTCTCTGCCGGCCTCCTGGTCTTCTCGACGTTCCTGATGGCCCCGCTCCGCGAGCTTGCGAACCCGAACCTCACGCCGAACCCGTCGAAGGCACCCTGGTACTTCCTGGGTCTCCAGGAGCTGCTCCGCTACTTCCACCCGATGATCGCCGGCATCACGATCCCCACGTTCATCCTGGTCGGTCTGGCCGCGGTGCCCTACGTGGACCGCAACCCGAGCGTCAGGCCCGGCGATCGCAAGATCGCGATCTCGATGTTCACGATCCTGTTCTGCTTCGGCGCGACGCTCACCATCATCGGCTGTTTCTTCCGCGGCCCCGGCTACAACTGGGTCTGGCCGTGGGCCCAGGGGGTGTTCTTCGACCTATGACGCTCGCCATCTCCACCGGAGTCGTCGCGGCGATCGTGGTCTTCGTGGCGCTGGACATCTTCGCCGTCGTCTTCGGGTTGTCGTTCGTTCGCGCCGCGAAGGCGCAACGCGACGCTGCAGACGGCGCCGCGGCCGCGCGCCGGCCGGCCCCGGCCATGTCGCGTCGCGACTTCTTCCGCGGGTCGCTCTTGACCTCGCTGCTCGTCTTCGGCGCGCAGTTCGGCGGGGCGACGATCGCGTTCCTGTGGCCGAGCCTCAAGGGCGGCTTCGGGTCCGTGATCAACGCGGGCTCCGTCGCCGACATCAAGACCCAGATCCGGGAGACGAACCAACCCGTGTACAACGGCGCCGGCCGCTTCTACATCGTTCCCTGGGAGGGAAAGGTCACGGACGACGCCGACTACCCGTTCGAAGGTGTGACGGCTGAAGGCATCATGCCGCTGTACCAGCGCTGCGTGCACCTGGGCTGTAGGGTGCCGTTCTGTCAGAACTCCCAGTGGTTCGAATGCCCGTGCCACGGCTCGAAGTACAACTTCGCCGGCGAGTACCAGCTGGGGCCGGCGCCGCGAGGCATGGACCGATTCAAGATCACGCTCGAGAACGGCAACGTCATGGTGGACACGTCCGAGGTGATCCTCGGGCCGCCGCGTGGAGCCGACACGATCAGCGAACCGCCCCAGGGCCCGTTCTGCGTGGCTCCGGGATAGACGAGAGGAACGGATCGATGACGTGCTGGCGCTGAGCGACACCGCGGGGGTGATCCTCCTCGGCCTGGGCGGCGTCTTCGTCGTGGCGGCCGCGGCGGCACTCGTCCTGCGCAGCCGCGTCACGCGCGAGCCGGCGCCTGACATCCCGCCAGCCATGGAGCCGGGGCCGTCTGACCCCGCGCTCGAGACGCCGCTCCTGCAGAAGCTTCAGGGCTGGGGCGTCCTGTTGACCGCGTTCTTCGTGATCTGGCTCCCGTACAACTGGTTGATCGAGCCCTCCACGAACCTCAAGCAGGAGGAGGCGCTGAAGACCCAGGCGATCGAGCGGGGTCGCCGCTCGGTGGAGCTGTTCAGCGAGGAGAACCAGCTCGGGGTCGGATGTGTGAGGTGTCACGGCCCGGAGCTCCGCGGCGGGGTGATCACGGTGGGCACCGGGTACGCCTATCCGCCCGACCTGACGACCGTCTGCGGAGGGCCCTCCACGAACCACCCGTTGATCAAGTCGCTCACCGACATCAAGACGACGATCGAGCAGGGACGCGGCGGGATGCCGTCGTGGAGCATCCGTTACCAGGGGGCGCTCGACGACCAGCAGATCAACGACATCGTGAACTACCTGGTCTTCATGAGCTCCGAGAACGTCCCGTCCGAGGACAACATCTGCACCAACCCCGAAGCGGTCAAGGCGGTCAACTCGCCGTCGGCCTCGCCGTCGGCGGCGAGCGGCGCGACGGGAGCCACCGGCGCGACCGGCGCGACGGGAGCCGGCGCCTGATGCTCGCGCAGGAAGTGCACTCCTGCCTGGGATTCAATATCGAATGCGGCACGCTGTTCAAGGGCGCCGGGGTCACGCTGATGGCGTTCATCCTGTTCGTCGGCAGCGTCTACATGATGCTCTCGTTCGTGTTCGGCAAGTGGATGGGCTACCTCGTCCTCGCGGTCTGCTTCTCGGGATGGCTCATCATCCACTCGTCGCTCTGGTACTTCGGGTTCTGGGCCCAGGGCCCGGGCACGCCGACCAACCAGGGACCGCGCGGCCACGAGCCCTCGTGGGTCGTGCTGGAGGCCGGTCTCGGGGCGGCGGCGGCTCGATTCACCACGTTCGAGGACTATCCGGGCGGCGGATGGAAGAAGCCGACCGAGGGGCAGGATCCCTCCGTCCAGTCCGTGAGCAGCGCCGCCACGTCGTTCCTAGCCCTGGAAGCGAACGAGGAGCTAGAGGTCGATCCGCTCGCGACCGACGCGATCACGGGCACGCAGTTCACGGTCGACAGCGTACGGTTCGCCACAGCCGAGGACGGCAAAACGCCTCTCTCGGTCGTCCAGGCGCACTTCTCCGGAGGGGGCCCGCTCACCACACTCACGATGTACCACGACTCCGGGAGCGTCCCGCGCTACTCCTTGATGTTCATGGCGGCGTCGGCCCTGTTGTTCCTGATCCACCTCCCGCTGCTCGATCGCGCCGAGAAGAAGCGGAAGGCGTTCTTGACGGGTGGGAGCGCGCCCGCGTGGTACGGCCCGGCATAGGCGCCAAGAGGATCGAAGGAGGGAAACAACGATGATCGGAGCTGAGGCGATCCCCCTCCTCGATCAGGGGAGCATCCAGTTCATCCTGTTCGGCCTGATGGTCCTGGGAGTGCTCTTCCTGATGTGGATCACGATCGCGAAGTAGTCAGCGTTCGAGGTCCGCCACGGCGCGCCCGCGGCGGCGCACCTCGGCGAGCGTTGCCTTCCGCTGTTCGTAGAACGCCAGGATCTGCAGCTCCACGGCCAGATCCACCTTCCGGACCGAGACCCCTTCGGGAACCACGATGACGGCGGGCGCGAAGTTGAGGATCGAGCGGATGCCCGCCTCGACCATCTGGTCCGCGAGCTCCTGGACGACCGAAGCAGGCGTGGCGATCACACCGATCGCGATGCCGAGCGATCGCACCAGCTCCGGCAGGTCGTCCACGTGGTGGACCCGAAGCTGCCCGATCCTTTGACCCACCTTCCACGGATCGACGTCGACCAACGCGGCGACGCTGAACCCGCGTTCGGGGAACCCTCGATAGTTCGCCAGGGCATGTCCCAGGTTGCCGATGCCGGCGATCACGATCGGCCAGTCCTGTGTGAGACCGAGCTCGCGGCGGATCTGATGGATGAGGTAGGCGACGTCGTACCCGACGCCACGTGTGCCGTAAGAACCGAGGTGCGACAGGTCCTTGCGCACGTTCGCCGAGTTCACCCCGGCCGCCTCGGCCAGCGCCTCCGACGAGACCGTGGCCGCGCCGGATTCCGCGATGTCGACCAAGGCCTGGAGGTAGACCGGCAGACGCCCCACGGTCGCCTCGGGGATGGGGCGGCCCTTCGTCATGCGCGCACCGACCCGGCTGACATCGATGCAGGTTAGCCCACCACGCTCGGCGTTCTCAAGTTCACAAGCACCCGACCGGGGTGGATCAGCCGCTTCGCACGATGGCGACGAGCTCGGCCGGATCGACCTCGTACTCGAACCGCTCCTCCCCGTCGATCTCGACCACGGGGATCCGGATACCGTACTCGCGCTCTAGATCGTCATCGCCCGCGACGTCGACCTCCACCAGGTCGAACGAGCTCCTCGACCGCTCCGCCCACAGGACGTCCCTGGCCGCGTCGCAGAGGTGACAGCCCGCCCTCGAATATAGGACCACGCGCACCGGCCGATGTTACCCACCGGCGGGAACGTCCCGGGCAAGGTCGTCCGCGACGGGTGATACAACTTGTCGTCATGGGCAACGGCGATGTCGACGACCTGGAGCTCCATCGGAGGCTCTCCGCGGGCGAGCGTGACGCGTTCGACGAGCTCTACCGGCGGTACGCGCCGACGGCCTACGGGTTGGCCTTCCGGCTGACCGGTCAGCAGATGCTCGCCCAGGACGTCGTCCACGACGCGTTCATGGCGCTCTGGCGCGCCTCCGAGGCGTTCGACCCCGCGCGGGGCGCGTTCCGGACGTTCTTCCTGTCGTTGGTGCACCACCGGGCGGTCGATACCGTCCGCCGCGAGGAACGGCTCCGCAAACGAACCGAGCGCGCGGCGAACCTCGAGCCGCTGACCGGCGAAGACCCTGCGGAGGGTGTCGTGGAAGAAGCGTTCCTCGGGATCCGCCGCCGGGAGGTCCGTCAGGCCCTCGCGACGCTCCCCGACCCACAACGACAGGTGCTCGAGATGGCCTATCTCCAGGCGTACACCCAGGCCCAGATCGCGGAAGAGCTCGGCATCCCTATCGGGACCGTGAAGACCAGGACCCTGGCGGCGATGCGGAAGCTCCGCCGGGCGCTCTACCGGGAGGACTAGCTTGACGGAGTCGCACGAAGCGATCGAAGAGCTGCTGGCCGGCTACGTCCTGCGGAGCCTCTCGGGCGAGGACGCCGTGCGGGCCGACCACCTGCTCTTCGACCACGTGCCGCATTGCCCCGCGTGCCGCGACTCGCTCGCGGTGTTCCAGGGCGTGACGGCGGATCTGGCGCTCGAGACGGCGGCCATCCTGCCTCCCGACACGCTGCTGCCACGGCTGCACCGAGAGCTCGGCGCCCAGGATCGTCGCAGGCGCCCGGTGGCGATCTTCGCGGTCGCCGCGAGCGTCGTGGCCGTCGTGGGGTTCGCCGGGCTCGCCGTGACGCAGAGTATGCGCGTCAACGACACCCGATCGCGGATGGACGACATCCGCTCGGCGTTCGACTTCGCCCGGCGTCCGGGAGCCTCGATGGTGCAGGTCGACAGCAACAGCTCCGATACCGAGCCGATCACGGAGATCTCCAGGCCGGGCACCGAGCACTTCTACCTGGTCGGCAGCGACGTGCCTATGCCGCCCGAGGGCGCCGTCTACCGCGTGTGGCTGCTCTCGGGGACCCAGGCGACGTGGGCCACGGACTTCGTGCCGGAGCCCGGGATGATGGTCGTCATGCTCGAGTTCGACCCGAGCCGCTACGACCGCATCCTGATCTCGGTGGAACCGGCGGGATC
>CAZDXK010000133.1:0-5237 GCA_964509215.1 uncultured Actinomycetes bacterium
AGGCGACGGTCGAGATCCCGTCGCCGTTCGCCGGGCGGGTGACCACGCTGCACGGATCGGTGGGGGACGCCGTTCCCGTCGGTTCGGCGTTGGTGACGTTCGCCGTCGCGGACGGGGCCGACGGAGGCGTCGTCCCGCCTTCTGCCCCCGAAGCTGCAGCTCCATCCGGCGGAGTCACCGCGACGCCCGCGGTCCGCAAGCTCGCGAAGGACCGTGGGATCGACCTTGCGACGGTCACGGGCACCGGGCCCGACGGGCGGATAACGGTCGAGGATGTGAGCACCGGAGGGTGGACGCTCGATGTCGTCGATGTGGAGGCCATCACGCCCGTGAGGCGGGAGATCGCCCGACGCCTCACTGAGGTGGCGGCCGTGCCACAGGTGACGACGTTCCGGACGGTGGATTGTTCAGCGCTCGATACGTTCCGGCGGGAGCTCGACGTGTCTCCGCTCCCCGTGTTCATCGCAGCGCTGGCGCGGACCTGCGCGGGCCATCCGCTCCTGAATGCCTCGTGGGAGGACGACGGGATCCATGCATCCCGATCCGTGCACGTCGGCCTCGCGACCGATACGGAGCGAGGCCTCATGGTGCCGGTGCTGCGGAACGCCGATGCGATCGCCATCGCGTCCATCGCCGCCGAGATCCGGCGGCTGGCCGAGGCGGCGCGGGGGGGCCACCTCCGTCCCGATGACGTCCACGGGTCGACGATCGGCGTCAGCAACACCGGGAGCTACGGCTCCGAGGCGGGAACGCCGCTCCTCAACCCGGGGAACGCCGTAACCGTCGCGCTCGGCCTGATCCAGCCTCGGGCGTTGATCCTGGATGGCGAGGTCGTCGCTCGGCCCGCGTGCACGCTGTCGCTGACGTTCGACCACCGCGTGCTGGACGGAGCCGCGGCCGGACGAGCGCTCACCGACCTGGTCTCACTCCTGCAGGACGGCGAGGGCCTGCGAGACTTGCCCCGATGAAGATCGTCTCACTCCTTCCGTCGGCGACCGAGATCGTCTATGCGCTCGGGCTCGGCGACGATCTGGTCGGCGTGACCGACGAATGCGACTTCCCGCCGGACGCGGTCACGAAGCCGGTCGTCTCGCGGAGCGCGCTCCCCCAGGGCCGCCCCCTGACATCCCGGGAGATCGACGAGGCGGTCCGATTGCGCATGGAAGCACACGAACCGATCTACATCCTGGACAAGGACCTGCTCCGCCGCGAACAACCGGACGTGATCTTGACCCAGGACCTCTGCCGCGTCTGCGCCGTGCCGAGCGGTCAGGTCCAGCGCGCGTTGGACGAATTGGGTGTCTCGAACGCGAAGGTGCTCTCGCTCGACCCACACACTGTGGAGGAGGTCATCGGCCAGATCGAGACCGTCGGCTCCCTGCTCGGTCGCACCGATCGCGCCAAAGAGCTCGCGGGCCTGCTGCGTTCGCGGGTCGCGCGCGTGAAGGAGATCGCGATGCGGCTGCCGACGATCAGGGTGTTCTCCTTGGATTGGGCGGACCCACCGTTCGTGGCGGGGCACTGGATGCCCGAGATGGTGGAGGCCGCCGGTGGCGTCAACCTGTTGAACGCCAAGGGCGAGCCCTCGAAGGTCGTCACCTGGCGACAGATCCGCGACGAGAACCCTGAAGTCATCGTGTTCATGCCGTGCGGCTACTACCTGGAGGAAGCCGAGGAGGAGGGCGCCGCCCTCTTCGGCCATCCGGACTTCGCCGACACTCCTGCGGCTCGCAACGGCAACGTCTTCGCGGTCGACGCGACGTCGTTCTTCTCGCGACCCGGACCACGGCTCGCTGACGGCCTGGAGATCATGGCCTGGGCGATCCACCCTGAAGCCTATCCGGAACCGCCGCCCGCATCCATCACCCGTCTGAAGTGACCGAGCTACCGGTTCAACCTTCGAAGGTCGTGGCCACCGGCCGACGTCGGAGCGTGATGACGACGAGCGCGGGGACACACCTCGGCGCGTTCACGCCGCTCGATTGGGCGATGTTCCTGTCGATCGGGCACATCTGGGGATCGTCGTTCCTGCTCATCGCGATCGGACTGGATGCGCTCGAGCCCGGGCTTATCACGTGGCTGCGAATCATCTTCGGGGCGTCGGCGCTCTGGCTGGTCCCGGCCGCCAGACCGCGGGTGCACCGAGAAGACCTTCCCCGGATCGTGACGCTGTCGCTGCTGTGGGTAGCGATCCCGTTCACGCTCTTCCCGTTCGCCGAACAACGGATCACCTCCGGACTGACGGGCCTGGTGAACGGCGCGATGCCGATCTTCGCGGTGGCGGTGGGTTCTGTGATGCTGCGTCGGGCGCCCGACCGTTCGCAGGCCCTGGGTCTGGCCGTCGGCTTCCTCGGGGTCGCCGCCATCGCCTTGCCGTCGATCAGCGAGGGGTCGAGCGAGGCCGCCGGCTTCGTCATGGCGCTCGCCGCCACCGTCTGCTACGGCGTCGCCATCAACATCGCCACACCTCTCATTCAGCGGTACGGCTCGCTGCCCGTGATGGCCCGGATGCTCGGGCTCGCGTCGATCTGGACGTTGCCGCTCGGGTTGCTCAGCGTGCGAGGCTCCGACTTCGCCTGGCCCTCGCTCCTGGCCGTCGCCGGTCTGGGGATCATGGGGACGGGGATCGCGTTCGTTTTGATGGGGCGCCTCGTCGCGCGCGTCGGCTCGCGCGCCTCGTTCGCCACGTACCTGATCCCCGTCGTCGCGTTGATCCTCGGGGTGGCCTTCCGCGACGAAGCGGTGCACCTGCTCTCGGTCATCGGCATCGGGTTGGTGATCGCGGGCGCCCTGCTCGCCTCACGGAAGGAGCGCGGCTCATGAGCGAGGGGTCGCGCGAACACGTCGACGCCCCGATCTTGGAATTCGACCCCGAACCGACCGCGGTGATCGAGCCCTCCGAGCACATCGCACCGGCGGACATCCCGCCACACGCGGTGCTCTGCTTCTTCCAGGACGTGATCGAGAAGGTGGTGGCGGAGCACGGGGGCAGGATCATCGACCACGTGGTCTCCGAGATCGGCCGCAACCCGATCTACGAGCTGGACATCGACGGGCGCAGGCTCGCCCTCGTGCACCCGGGCGTGGGCGCGCCCCTCGCCGGAGGGTATCTGGAGGAGTTGATCGCGCGGGGATGCCGAACGTTCGTCGCTTGCGGCGGCGCGGGCGTGCTGGTGCCCGACGTCGCTCTGGGCCATGTGATCGTCCCGACCGCGGCCATCCGGGACGAGGGCACGTCCTACCACTACCTGCCCCCGGGGCGCGAGGTCGAGCCCACGCGGCGGGCCGTAGACGCGATCGTCGCGACCCTCGAGCGCCATCACGTCCCCCATGTGGCCGGCAAGACGTGGACGACCGACGGCCTCTATCGGGAGACGCGCGGAAAGATCGAACGCCGCGTCGCGGAGGGATGCCTCACGGTCGAGATGGAGGCCGCGGCGTTCTTCGCGGTCGCCGCGTTCCGCGGGGTCACGTTCGGGCAGCTGCTCTACGCGGGTGACGACCTCTCGGGAGACGCCTGGGACAACCGAGGGTGGGAGTCGCACTCCACCGGGCGAGAGCTGCTGTTCCGCGTGGCCGCGGAGGCGTGCCTGGAGCTTCCGACCGCCTAGCGCCATCCCCGCGTTCGGTATCCTCCGCGGATGAAGACCGTGAACCTGGTGACCCCCGCCGATGTCGGGAAGCGCGTGACGTTCCAGTTCGAGCTCCCGAACGGGTTCCTATCCGAGGCGGTCGGTGTGTTGGAGCGTTACGACGAGGGAGCCGAGACGTACTTCGTGCGTCGCAAGACGGGCGAGGTCGTTCGGGTCCCGGCCCGAGGCGTGCGTTTCGGCAAGCTGGTCGAGGCCGCGCGACCGCGCGGACCGCTGACGTGAGCGACCCGGAGCTCCCCTCCGCGTCCATCCGTCGCCGCTTGGGGAGCGAGGACGCGCACTACGGCGGCAACCTCGTCGCCGGCGCGAAACAGCTGGAGATCGTCGGCGACCTGATCACCGAGCTGGCGATGCGCTACGACGGCGACGAGGGGTTGTTCCGCGCGTACGAGTCGGTGGAGTTCCTCGCGCCTCTGTACGCGGGCGACTGGATCGAGGCGAGGGGACGGATCGTCCGCGTGGGAACGACGTCCCGGACGTGCGAGTTCGAGGTTTGGAAGGTCGGCGGGGCGCGCGGCGACATCAGCGAGTCGGCTGCGGAGTTCCTGGACGTCCCGGTCCTCACGTGCCGGGCGGTGGGAACGACCGTCGTGATGAAAGAGCACCAGCGTGTCGCCCACGGATCCGACGCGGGCTAACGGTCGATCAGGAGGCCTTTTCCAGATCCTGCAGCACGACCAGCAGGTCGTCGACGTTGAACGGCTTAGGCATGAACGCATCGGCGCCCATCTCAGTCGCCTTGGCGCGATCGCCAAGGTTCGACATGGCCGAGACCACGACCACCCGGGGACGTTCCTCACGCGGCAACCGCATCATCTCTTCGAGCACGCTCCACCCGTCCATCGTCGGCATCATGATGTCCAGCAGCATGAGCTGGGGACGATGCTCGGCGATCGCGTTCATCGCTTGGACCCCGTCTCGGGCAGCGAACGTGGTGTATCCCTCCGCTTCAAGGCTGAACTGGAGGACCCATACGACCTGTGGCTCGTCGTCGACGACGAGCACCCGGATGCCGAGAGCCGCTTGGTCCGTCATGGCCCGTTGAGCTTACGGTCACCGCAGCTCCCACGGAATCGGCCGGGCGGGCGGTTCCCGCATGGTCAATCGAACTATGCGAACCGGCCAGGTGTCCATCAGTCCGGGGGAGCCCGACTAGTCAGCCCGGAGCATGTGCCTGCGATCGGCTCAGCCGGCTGAGAAGTCGGACGGGCCGGTCAGAACGTCCAGGTCGTCGAGATCCTCGAGGTCATGGACGACCCCGATCAGGTCTTCGACGTTGAAGGGCTTCGGGCAGAACGCATCGGCTCCGAGCTCCGCGGCCCGCGCGCGATCGCGCAGGCTGGAGAGGGCAGAGACGACGACCACCCTCGGACGCTTGGCGTCGGGCAGCTTGCCGATCTGCTCGAGCACGCTCCACCCGTCCAGCGTCGGCATCATGATGTCCAGCAGCATGAGCCTCGGATGGAAAAGGTCGACCGCCTCGAGCGCCGCAGCCCCGTCGCGCGCCGACAGCGTCGTGTAGCCCTCGGCCTCCAAGCTGTACTGGAGGACCCAGACGACCTGCGGCTCGTCATCGACGACGAG
>CAZDXK010000134.1:0-2113 GCA_964509215.1 uncultured Actinomycetes bacterium
CGTGGATCTCGTGCGCGGGCCATCTGCCGTGGGGTCAGCCCGACGACCAACGCCCGGACGAAGCGTTCTCGCTCACGTACACCTGGCCGGCGCTCGAGCAGGACGTGGAGATCCTGGGGCACGCGCGCCTGACGGTGACCCTCACCTCGTCGGCGCCGGTCGCCTACCTCTCCGCGAAGCTCTGCGACGTCTTCCCCGACGGCGCGTCCTCGCTCGTGACCCGCACGATGCTGAACCTGGCCCATCGGGACTCCCGCGAGGAGCCGTCGACGCTCGAACCCGGCGAGCGGTACGAGATCACGCTCGACCTGGAGGCGGCGTCGTGGACGTTCGAGGCTGGGCACCGGATCCGCCTGGACCTTGCGGGAACGGACTGGCCGAACGCCTGGACGCCCCCGGAGCCGCTGACGCTCACGATCGACCGGGCCGCGACGACGCTCACACTCCCGCTGCTCGACGGTCCGTCCCCGGCCGGAGGCGCGCCGTCGTTCGCGCCGCCGCGTCGCGGCGGGGAAGGTGGGGACGCCGTACCGAGCCGTGGACACGGCGGATACGACTGGCGGATCGAGCACGACGTGCGGGCGGGGGTCACGCGCGCCGTCGTCGGCAACCACGGCGACTACCCGGAGAAGGGCGACACGCCCTCGTTCGCGGAACGCTACGCGGGCGTCGTAGAGGTCCGGCCGGACGATCCCGGGAACGCCTCGGCGCACGGTGAGGCCTCGTTCGAGATGCGGTGGCCGGAGGCGACGTGCGGGTCGAGCGTGACGCTCGACGTCGAGAGCGACCGCAACACCTACCGGGTCCGCGTGGACCTCCACGTGACCGAGGACGGCGACGAGCGCTGGCACCGGACGTGGGATCGGACCATCCCCCGCGACCACCAGTAGCACGGGTGAACGGGCCCTGGATACGCGAAACCCCGGCGCGCTGGCCGGGGTAACGGTCTTGATGGGATATCCCGCTCATCAGTCTACCAGTGTCAGCCCATACCTCAAGAGAAGCCCGGCAGATGCTCCCGGAACACGATGAACCCGATCCCCGCGGCGACGTCCAGCAGGAAGTGCGCGATGACGAACGGCCACGTCCGGCGCAGGCGGAGGAACGCGATGCCGAACAGGATCCCCATCGCCAAGTTGCCCGCGAACCCTCCCCACCCTTGATACAGGTGGTACGCGCCTCGGAGAAGCGCGCTTGCCGCGACCGCCGCGAACGGGCTCCACGCGAGCTGTCGCAACCGCGTCACCAGGTACCCGAGGACGATCATCTCCTCGAGGAGCGCCGCGGCGGCGGCGTTCACCAGCAGCACCGGCACGGTCCACCAGTGGCCGAGCGGCGGCACGGGCACGACGAACCGGTTCACGCCGAGCGCGACCGCTCCCAGGTAGAACGCGAGGCCCCCGAGCCCGACGACCGCGAAGAACGCCGCGCCCACCTTCAGGTCTCGGCCCGGGCGCTCCCACGCGAGACCGATCGCTCCGCCGCCCTCGCCGCTCCGCCGCAGCAGATGGAGCACCAGCCACACCGGCGCCAGGCTGAACGCGATCCCGACGATCTGCCGCGCGAGCTCGTTGCTCTGGTTCACGGAGGCGACGCGGATGCCCGTGAGCGGATCCGACAGCAGGCTGAGCACCGCGTAGACAGCGCTCGCGAGGAGCGACAACGCGAGGACCACCAGGATCTCCTCGCGCAGCGTTCGCCGGTCGACGTTCGGGGGTGACGCCGGAGGCTGCATGGGCGTCACTGTACGTTCGACCCGTCGCGAGTCGCTGCCATACAGTGGGTTCGCCATGGACGGAGACGCGGACCGCTCGCGGCCGGAGGTCGACATCGCCTTACTCGAGGTGGGCAGGCGCTACCGTGTCGACTGGACCCACGAACGGCTCCGTCGAACGTTCCGATCCACGGGGACGCTGCTGTCGATCGAGGAGACGCCCGCGGCGACGCCCGGCGGCGAGCCGGAGCGGTGGCTGACGTTCGAGGTGAAGCCCCGGTTCGGGCGCGCCACCGTCCAACGCGTCGACGTCGCGTCGATGCGATCCATCGAACCGGCCTGAAGAGCGCGAGCAGAGGAGCGC
This sequence comes from uncultured Actinomycetes bacterium, assembly GCA_964509215.1. Lineage (GTDB taxonomy): Bacteria > Actinomycetota > UBA4738 > UBA4738 > HRBIN12 > JBBQVZ01. The sequence continues at coordinate 2,079 of CAZDXK010000134.1, forward strand.
GAGCAGAGGAGCGCGAGCAGACGAGCTCGGCACTA
>CAZDXK010000134.1:2213-5232 GCA_964509215.1 uncultured Actinomycetes bacterium
GAGCTCGGCACTAAACTCACACGCCACATCGCGCCACATCGCGCGGCGGAGGGGTGGCGAAGACCCGATGGCGAAGACGGAGACCGCGGATCTTGTGGTGGTCGGCGCCGGGATGGTCGGCGGATGGGCGTCGTGGTTCGCCACCGCGAGCGGCGCGGACCACGTCGTCGTTCTGGAGAAAGACCTGGCCGGTCAAGGCGCGTCCAGCCGCGCTGCCGGCGTCGTCCGCGCGCAGGGCGGCACACCTATCACGGTCGCGCTCGGCCGGTTCTCGATCGACTTCTATCGCTCCCAACAGGCCCTCCTGGGCACGGATTCGGGGTTCCGCGAGCTCGGCTACTTGATCCTCGCCGTGACGAAGCGGGACGCGCGTGAGGGGAACACCCGCGTCGAGATGCAGCGAGCCTCCGGGCTCGACGTGCGCTGGGTCGACATGGAGGAGGCGTGCCGGCTCAACCCGACGCTCGCCGCCGAGGGGCATCGTGGCGGGAGCTTCTGCGCGACGGACGGGGCGATCGATCCCCCGCGGAACGTGCGCGCGTACTCGCTCGCCATGCAGCAGGCCGGAGTGGAGCTGCGCGAACGGACGCCGTTCCTCGGATTGCGAACAGCGGCTGCGCGCGGGGGCCGACGACGCGTCACCGGCGTGGAGACACCGGAAGGCGTCATCCGTACCGAGCGCGTGATCCTGACGGGCGGGCCGAGCCTCCGGGCGGTGGGCGCGCTCGTCGGAGCGCGGATCTTCGCCGGTGGCGCACGCCACCAGGTGGTCGTGACCGAGCCGCATCCGGCGTTCGAGGTCGAACGCCAGCCGATGGTCTTCGACGTGGGCGCCGGGATCTACTGGCGCCTGGAGGAGGGCGGCCTGCTCTGGGGCATGTCGAACCCGAAGGAGAAGCCCGGCCCCGCGCGTGAGGTCGACTGGCCGTATCTGCGGCGCATGGAGCGGCGGCTGAACAAGCTGGTTCCTGCGACGCAGGGGCTCGGCATCCGCAAGGCCTGGTGCGGGACGATCGACTACACGCCCGATCACCTGCCGATCCTGGGGCCGGTGCTCACCACCGACGGCACGGCGATCGACGGCGCGACGGTCGCCTCGCCCGGGGGGCACGGCATGATGTGGGGACCGGCCGTCGCGCGGGTGGCCGCCGACCTCGCGCTCGAAGGTCGAACCGGCCTGATCGACGTCACGGACCTGGGGATGGGTCGGTTCGACGAACACGGCCGGAGCCCGTTCTACGACCCGATCGCGCTGCCGTTCCCGCCCGGAGCCGACGACGACTGACGGCCGTCTCGTCCGCTCAGCGAACGAGCGCGGCCAGATAGCGGAACGGCATCTCGTCCGCGCGTGACCGGCCGTTACACGAATAGCCCGCGCCCGTCCAACACCGGAAACTCGTGCTGGCGTTGGCGAAGACGAGCACGACCCGGCTCACCTGCACCGGCGAGAACGGAACGCGGATGTCGGCGTCGCCCTCGGCGTCGAGCGTCGCCGGTACCAGGCGCAGCAACCCCGACCGCAGGAAGAGCAAGATCCGCGCGGCCGAACCCGTTCGCCTGGGCGGAGCATCGAGGACCAGGCGGAGCCAAGCTTGCCCGGACGATCCCGCCCCGGGCTCGAACGACACGGCGCCGGTCGTCAGGTGATCCAGCCGTACCGTCGCCCAACCCACCGTCGGGTGGCCGGTCCTCACGCGATAGTGCCGAGAGACGGGCGCGCGAGGATACGCGGCGCCCTCTTCGTAGACCGCCGCGGGAACCAGGTTCCAGACGCCGAACGTCGCGAGCGCGCCGGCGAGCGACCGGCCGCGCGAGCCGAGCGCCTCCTGCACGGCGCGGGCCGAGAACAGGTTGGGATCGCCGGGCCCGTGGGCGGCGAGCTCCCACACGCGACGGATCAGCGTCGGGTCGGGACCGTGCGCGCCCTGGCTCTCCGTCAGGAACCGCCAGAAGATCCACGCGCCGTATTCGTTCAGCCCCCGGCTGCTGTCGATCGGCACCCACGGGTGTACGAGCGGGCTCGAGCGCAGCCATCTACGGTTCGCGTCGACGTCGTCCGCAACCCTGTCCTCCATCCAGACGGCGGTGCCCTCGGTCAACCAATCGTCCTCGCTCGCGTCGTAGGCGAACTGCACGGCGTGGAAGAACTCGTGCGCCGCCGTCGCGCGCAGACCACCGAGCCCGCCGCTCGTCCCGAGCTGTGCGATCGAGAAGTCGTCGTCCACGACGATGTAGGCCGAGTAGTCGCGGTACTCGTAGGTGTCGTTCTCCCCCTTCGGATCATCGGTGGCCACGTATCCGCCCAGACGGGAGGCGCCCACGTCCGCCAGGTAGACGTCCAGCCTGTCGTTGGGACCGTGATCGGCCGAGCTCCCGTCGGGTTTGGGGGCGCGGAAGCCCATCCGGACGACCTCGACCCGCCAGGCCGTCTCGAAGGCGCGGAGCGTCAGGTCCGCCTGGTCGGGCACCTGGTTGTGGTTGGCGTCGCCGAGGGGCGGCGCGTCGGACGTCGCGATCACCCAATGCACGCAGATATGCGGGCCGCAGACATGCTGGCTCGGGACCGAGTAGCCGTGGGCTTGCGGATCGGCGTTCCCCTCCGTGGGCCGGAGGAACATCGGAGACCCGGGGGGGCGTCCCACGGCGGAGAGCCGAGATGGAGCACCCGAGAGGTCCCAGCCCGTCTGCGAGCCCGCGGGAACGGAGGCGGCCAGGAAGAGCAACGCCATGACGGAGAGCCGGCGACCCACGGCAGCGCTGAACGGACGGTCCACCGATCTTCCTCCCGCTGGCGGTGCGCCCAGGCACGGTCAAGGGGGGCCCGGGGTCACCGTGGCCATCGTGGGCGGGAGCGGCGGACTACGTCAATCGGCCGTAAGGCCAACCCTTCGGCGTACGACGCAGAGATGCCGCCGCGCGGCTAGAGCGACAGGACGGGGCAGGTGAGCGTTCGCGTGATGCCATCGATCTCCTGCATCGGCATCACGATCTTCTTCGCCAATCCGTCGAGGTCCTCGGC
>CAZDXK010000135.1:0-5220 GCA_964509215.1 uncultured Actinomycetes bacterium
GCCGGCACGCCCGTCGTCGACACGTGCGGCACCGGCGGGGATCGGAGCGGCACGTTCAACATCTCGACGATCGCGGCGATCGTCGTGGCCGGCGCAGGTGTCCCGGTCGCGAAGCACGGCAACCGCGCCGCGTCGTCCCACTGCGGGTCCGCCGACCTGCTCGAGGCGCTCGGCGTCAGGATCGACCTCGACGCAGGCGGGGTGCGACGGTGCCTGACCGAGGCCGGCATCGGATTCATGTTCGCGCCGGTGTTCCATCCCGCGGCCGGCCACGCCGCGCCGGTGAGGCGCGAGCTTCGCGTGCCCACCGTCTTCAACTTCCTGGGGCCCTTGACGAACCCCGCCCGGCCGTTCGCCCAGGTCGTCGGGGTCTCGGATGCACGCATGCTGCCACTCATGGCCGAGGTCCTCGCACGTAGGGGCGTGCGGGCGAAAGTGTTCCGCGGTGAGGACGGCTTGGATGAGCTCACCACGACCGGCATCTCCACGGTGTTCGACGTCCGGGAAGGCGACGTCCGCGAGGGGCATCTCGATCCGGCTACCCTCGGCCTGGCGCGCGCTACGCTCGATGACCTGCGTGGCGGGGACGCCTCCGAGGGGGCGACGATCGCTCACTTACTGTTGGCGGGTGAGGCCGGTCCACGTCGGGACGTCGTCCTGCTGAACGCCGGCGCCGCGCTCGAGGTGGCCGGTCGTGCCCCGAGCCTCGAGGAGGGGATCCGGATCGCCGCCGACGCGATCGACTCCGGTGCCGCGACTCAGACCCTAGAGCGCTGGCTCGCGATCTCCAACGCATGACCGCCTGCCGACCCGGTAGCATCACCGGCCGATGATCCTGTCCGACCACACGATCCGTGAGGAGTTGGCCGCCGGTCGCATCGTGATCGAACCCCTCGACGAGACCTGCATTCAACCCTCATCGGTCGACCTGCACGTCGACGGCCAGTTCCGCGTCTTCCGCAACAACCGCTACCCCTTCATCGACGTGATGAACGAGCAACCGGATCTGACCGAGCTGGTCGAGGTCACGGACGGTGAACCGTTCATCCTGCACCCCGGCGAGTTCGTGTTGGGATCGACGCTCGAACGCGTCGCCCTTCCCGACGACCTGGTCGCGCGCCTGGAGGGCAAGTCCTCGCTCGGCCGCCTCGGCCTCCTGATCCACTCGACGGCCGGGTACGTCGACCCCGGCTGGGACGGCTACCTCACGCTCGAGCTGTCGAACGTCGCGAACCTACCCATCACGATCTACCCCGGCATGAAGATCGGGCAGATCTCGTTCTTCCGCCTCTCGACCCCGGCCGACGTGCCCTACGGTTCGGCGTCGACGAAGAGCAAGTACCAGGGGCAGCGCGGACCCACCGCGAGCCGCTTCTTCGAAGAGTTCCCTGCGAAACGCGAGTCCTGAGCCCTTCTCGGCTACTCGATCCCGCCGACCGCTCCCGGGACCGGCCCCACGCCCAACCTCACGGCCATCATCGCCGCCTGTGTGCGGTTGGTGACGCCGAGCTTGCGGAAGATCGCGGCCAGGTGCGCCTTCACCGTCTTCTCCGAGAGGAACAGGTTCTGCGCGATCGAACGGTTGCTCCGCCCTTCGGACAGGAGCGCCAGGATGTCGTGCTCGCGCTGGGTCAGGTTGTACTCGGTGCGGCGAGCCTTCCCGTGGCCGTTCGTGCTCTGGCCACCCGAGGACTCCACATCCTCGAACAGGTTCTGGATCACTCGGGGAGACAAGACGTTCCCGCCTCCGGAGATCGCGACGTTGATCGCCTGTCCCAGGTCCTCGGGGGTCGCGTCTTTCAGCAGGTACCCGGCGGCGCCGTCCGAGAGGGCGCGCTTCACGTACGGCGCGTTCTCGTAGGTCGACAGCATGATCACCGGCACGCCCGGCCACTCGAGCTTCATGGCCCGCAGCAGCTCCAGCCCGTCCAGGTCCGGCATCCGGACGTCGACGAGCGCCAGGTCGGCGGCCTTGATCCGCATCACGTCGAGCGCCGCGGAGGCGCCTTCAGCTTCCACGACATCCGCGTCGGGGAACCCTTCCTTCACGACATAGGCCATGCCACGGCGCACGAGCGCGTGGTCGTCAACGATCAAGATCCTCATCGTTCCTCTCCTCGCCCTCCGACGGGAAGGAGCGCGACCACGTGGGTCCCGCCCCCGGGCGTCGATCCGATCTCCAGGGTTCCACCGATGTCCTCGGCGCGGACCCGCATCATGCTGAGCCCGAAGTGCGGGTCGCCGTCGTCGGCGCCCCCCATCCCGCGGCCGTGGTCTTCGACCTCGATCCGCATCCGTGTGTTGCCCGTCTCGATACGCACGGCGACATCCAGCGTTCCGGCGTGCTTGGCGGCGTTCGCGAGCGATTCTGCCAGCACGGCGTGCGCGGTCTCGATGACCGCCGGCGGTGTCGCGTCCGCATCGCCGTCGATCGTCACGCGTGCGGGAAGCCCCCACCGCGCGAGGAGCTCGTCGATGAACGTCGCGAGCGGGGGCTCCGGCGGACGTTGATCCTCGTATAGCTCGAACAGCATCTGGCGGATCTCGCGAAGGTCCGCGCGGATCGCCGCCTCGACCCCCGACAGCGACGCCACGGCGCCGGCCGGATCGGCCAAGATACGGGCACGCAGCGTCTGCAGCTCGAGGACGGCGCTCGTTACCGTTTGGGTCAGTCCGTCATGGACGCGCATCGCCCATCGGGCGCGCTCTTCGAGCACGCGGGCCTCCACCGTCTGGTCGACGGAGTCGGACGCGCGCACGGAGCGAGCGGGGGCGCTTGACGCGCTCATGCCTGGCTACATCCCTTCGGTCGGGGCCATTGGTTCTAGTCCCTTCATCGGCGCGCGAAACCCACGTCTTGACCTGTTGGCGGGACAGAATGCCGCGATCGGGAGGACTACTCGGCTGGGGATGGGTGTTCCGGCAGCGACCGCCGGACCAATTGGGCGATATCGAGGACCTCGGTCGTGTCACCTCGGCCTTTCGCCCCGTCGTCGAGCATGATGAGGCAGTACGGACAGGCGACACCGACCGTGTCGGCTCCGGTCGCCGCCGCTTCGTCCATACGTTCGGCGTTGATGCGCTTGCCGATCCCCTCTTCCATCCACATGCGCGCACCACCTGCCCCGCAGCACATCCCGCGTTCCCTGTGACGGGGCATCTCCACCGTCCGAACCCCCGGCACGCTCGCAAGGAGGTCGCGAGGGGCGTCATACACCTGGTTGTGGCGTCCCAGGTAGCACGGGTCGTGGTACGCGAGGAGGGTTTCGACCTGCTCCGTCGGGCGGAGCCGCCCCTCGGCCACCAGCCGTGCGAGCAGTTCAGTGTGGTGGATGACCTCGTAGTTCCCGCCGTACTGGGGGTACTCGTTGCGGAGCGTGTTGAAGCAGTGGGGGCAGTTCGCGATGACCTTCGTGACCCCCGCCTCGTTCATCGTCTCGACGTTCTGCTCGGCGAGGGTCTGGAACAGGAACTCGTTGCCCATCCGGCGAGCGGGGTCGCCCGTGCAGAGCTCCCGCGGCCCGAGGATCGCGAACGACACCTCCGCCCGTTGCAGCAGCTCCGCCACGGCTCGCGAGACATCTCGAGCCCGTTCGTCGAACGATCCGGCACATCCGACCCAGTAGAGGTACTCGGGAGCGGCGCCGTTCACGACCGCAACGTCCAACCCCTCGGCCCAGTCGGCGCGTTGCGACTGCGCGACACCCCACGGATTCGACCGGCTCTCAAGGTTGCGCAGCATGGCGCCCGCCTCCGCCGGGAACCTCGACTCGCCCATCACCAACGCTCGGCGGAGGTCGACGATCGTGTCGATGTGCTCGATGTCCACGGGACACTCTTGGACGCACGCGCCGCACGTCGTGCACGACCACACGACGTCGTCGTCGACGATGCCGGGCACCAGCGAAACCTGATCCGGCGTCTCGCCCGCGGCGAGCATCTGCAACACGTTCGGTCCCTCCTCGAGCAGGTGATCGCGGAGGTCCATGATGAGGAGTTTCGGAGACAGCGGCTTGCCCGTATTCCATGCGGGGCAGACGCTCTGGCAGCGCCCGCATTCGGTGCAGGCGTAGAGATCGAGCAGCTCTTTGCGTGTCAGGTCGGTCAGCGTCGACGCGCCCAGGGATTGCTCGCCGGACTCCAGCTTCTCCATGTCGATCCGGAGCGGCTCCAGCGCGCCGTGGGATCGGGTGCTCGCGAACCACACGTTGATCGCACTCGTGATGATGTGTAGGTGCTTCGAGTACGGCAGGTAGACCAGGAACCCCAGGACCAACAAGAGGTGCGCCCAGAGGAAGAGCCAACCGAAGAACTGTTGCCAGTTGTTGCTCATCCACATGAAGAGCCCGGAGGATGCTCGAGAGATCGGTGTCCACTCCACCGGGAACGAGCCGATCCCGAGCGCGATCCGCGCCCCCCGGAGCAGGAAGAGCGTGAGGATGATCCACGTGATCAGGCCGAGGATCCGGAACGCGTCGAGCCGGTGGGAGCCGATGAACCGATCCGGTCGCTGAACGACGCGGATCCAGATCGCGATCGCGACCCCGACCAGGACGAGTCCCGCGAACACGTCCTGGAGGAGGCCTAGCCAGCCGGCGCGGCCGATCCACGGGAGAGCGAAGTCCGGCTCGACCACCTGACCGGCCGCTTCCACGATCGTGGTCAGCAGGATCAGGAAACCCCAGAAGATGAACACGTGCATGAGGCCGGGGACCGTCCGCTGTAGCAGCTTGCGCTGCCCGAGGACCTCGGTGGTCTCGCGTGCCACCCGCCGGCCGACGTCCCCGCCGCGATCGATCGGTCTTCCGAGACGGACGAGCCGCGTCAGGAGTCCAGCTCTCCGGGCGAACAGGCCGGCCGCCATCGCCAGCGCAAGGACCAAGATGACGGTTCGAGCGAGCATCGGTCCGGAGTCTACCCGTGTCGGGAATGCCCGGAGTTGAGCCGAAGTTGTTAATAGCATACACAGGTTCTATCCTGTGCACGCACTTAGATATTGGGTTTCAGGCTGTCGAAGGAGGAAACATACATGGCACGAGCAGTGGGCATCGACCTGGGCACTACCAATTCAGTGGTGGCGGTGCTCGAGGCGGGCGAACCGGCAGTGGTGCCGAACGCCGAAGGGGCCCGTACGACGCCGTCCGTGGTCGGGTTCGCCAAGAACGGCGAGATCCTCGTCGGCGAGGTCGCCAAGCGGCAGGCCATCACCAACCCGGACCG
>CAZDXK010000136.1:0-5196 GCA_964509215.1 uncultured Actinomycetes bacterium
GCGTGGGCTCGAACGCGAGCCATCCGTACGTCGGGAACAGCACCTCGACCCAGCTGTGGAGCTCGCTCGTGGTCACGCGCCACACGCCCGTTTCCGGGTCCCGCTGGCCGGGGGTGTAGCCCACCGCTACCCGTGACGGGAACCCCAGCGTCCGGAGCATGACTGCCATGGCGCTCGCGAACTGCTGGCAGAAGCCGCGCTTCGTCGAGGTCAGGAACTCGAGGAGCGTGTAGGAGTCGTCGCGCGCCGGGACGGACTTGTCATACGTGAACTCCGTGTCGTCGCTCAGGTGGTCCTGGATGGCGAGGACGCGCTCGTAGTCGTTGGTTGCGCCCGCCGTCCACCGCTCTGCGATCGCCCGGATCCCCGCCGCCACGTCGGGGGGCACGTTCCCGAGCGACGTGGACGTCACGTTCTCGGCGGGCGGGGGGAGGGTCTCCGCCGCCAGCTGCACCGGGGTGGGTTGGATGCGGGTCGAGGTGACGCGATACGCGGCGCCGGCGTCGAGCTCGCCGTCGAGCGTCGCCGTCCCGTTCGAGCTGTTGTAGCGGACGGAGGTGTCCGCGACGTCGATCCGTTGCGGGGGGTACGCGGCGGGGAGCCACGGGAAGCCGAGGTCGCTCGAGATCGTGAACGTCTGCTCTATGGGCTCGGCTCCCAAGATCCCTGTCGAGAGGATCGTGTCCGACGTCACCACCTCGCCAGGATCGGTGAGGTCGGGGCGCCACGTGTCGCCGTCGAACGTCGGCAGCGAGAGCATCCGCCAGTAGGACGGCGCGTCGGATCGCACCTGGAAGACCTCGACCGGGTCTCTCCTCGTGAGGCTCGCCTTGATCGAGACGAGCGGATCGATCCGGACCCGGTCCGACGCATCCGTGGAGCTCAGGTCGAAGATGGCCTTCGAGCCGAAGCCGGGAACCAGGAACGGGACGATCATGGCGGTGCCCACCGCCGCAACGGCGACGCGCCTCGCACCCCGGCTGGCGGTGGCGGAGAGCCGGGCCCGCGACCCAGGACCGGTCCAGACCGGACCCCACCCCTGGACGCGGCGGAGCGCGTCGGCGAAGACGATCGCGAGCGCGGCCGCCAGGAACGCGACCCCGTACTGTGCCTTGATGAACTCCTCAAGCACGGTGTCCGCGAACGCCACCATCGCGATGGGCGGCAGGAGCGCGAGGAGGGGGCTGCCCGCTCGGAAGGCGAGCGCGTGACAGGAGAAGATCGCGGCCCACATCGCGACGATCGAGGCGAGCATCAGCGGTTGGAGCGGTGGGGCGGGGGCGACCTGGAGTCGGGCCTGCTCGCCGACGAGGTGCGAGGCGTCGAGCGCCTGCCGCAGGGTGTCGAGCGTCGGAAGACCGTGCCACGTCGTCTCCGGGAACAGCCAGAGCCCGATCACCGTGGCGAGCGCCGCCGCCGACACCAGGGTCGCGAGCGGCAGGTTCCGTCGCTCCAACGCCGCCGCGAGCAACGCGGACGCCAGAGCCACCGCCATGAAACGCCAGGTCGAGCCGTGCCCAGCGAACACGCGCCCGAACGCGAACGCGGTGGCGATCGCGATGGCGCAGACCGCGAAGAGCGCGATCAGCCGCTGTGCACGAGGCGACGTTCCCTGGGGACGTGCCATCTGTCCTTCAAGCGCATGGACGGGGGAAGGATGATGCAGTCCCATCCGGCGCGGGTCAGGGCGAGCCGAGCCTGTGTGGCCCGACCCTCCATCTGCGCCTGCCGCTCGGGCGGCAGCGTGTCGGGGTCGACGGCGTACACCAGGACGGCGAGCTTCGGGCCGAAGGCGGCGCCGCTGCGGATCATCGAGGTGAGATCGACGGGCTGAGGGGGTGCCCCCACCACGACGAGGGTCGTGTCGCCCGAAGCGGAGGCGCGAAGGTGCGCGAGCGCGGGCCCGATGGACCTCACCTGCGTATGAGCGACGCCGGTGAGGGCCTCGAGGAACCGCTCCTCCGAGAGTGCGGCGGGCGGCGTGTCGGCGGTCGCGAGCCGCAGGGAGAAGCCCCCGCGCGAGAGGAGGACCCCGAGGGTCGCCGCGACCGACACCGCGCGCTCGAACGCCTGACCGTGCGTCTGTCCGAGGGAGCCCTCGCGGGAATCCAGGAACACCAGGCCGCGAGCGCGCCGGGACGACTCGTCCTGGCGGATCATCAGCTCGCCGGTTCGAGCGACGCTCGCCCAGTGGATCCGGCGGAGGTCGTCGCCCTCGTGATACTGGCGCATCGTGTAGTACTCCTCGCCCGTCCGGAACAGGTTCCTGGTGCGCGAGGCGCCCACGTTCGCGCCGAACCTCGCGTCCGGGGTGCCGGTCAGGTCCTCGATCTCCGGCGTCACGATCAGGTCTTCGCGTTCATCGAACTCAAGTCGCTGACGAACCAGGGCGAACGGGTCGGAGACGTCGACCGACAGCGGTCCCAGCTGATAGCGGCCCCGCGTCTGCGGCAGGATCGTGTACGTGACCTGTTGGGCGCGGTGCGCCGGGATCCCAGAGACGACGAGCCTGGTCGGTCGACCGAGCGCGGGCGGGAGCCGATCCTCCAGCAGCAGGAACGACGTGGCATTGGCCGAGCGGTTCTCGATCTCGATCTGGACGGTCACGCGGGTCCCGGGGGCGACACGGACGTCGGAAAGGCGCCGGTGGATGGCGATCCGCTGGCGGCCCCATCGGACGAAGATCGCGGCGATCGCCGGCAACGCCGCCAGTCCGAGCGCGACGACCTCGAGGCCGGGGGAGCCGATGATCCGTGCGGCCAGCCACATCGCGAGGCCTGCGAAGAGGACGGCCACCCCACGGCCCGAAGGCATCAGGGGTTCTCCGCGACCGGGACCGGAACCTCCGAAAGGATCTCCCTCAGGATGACCTGCGGAGAGCGGCCGCTCATCACGGCGTCCGCCGTCACGATGATCCGATGTGCGAGGGACGGGACGGCGAGCGCCTTCACGTCGTCCGGGATCACGTAATCGCGCTCGTCGGCGGCGGCCATGGCCCTCGACGCGCGGAGGATCATGATGGAGGCGCGGGGGCTGGCCCCGAGATACATGTCGGAGTGCCGGCGGGTCGCCTCCACCAGGTCGACGATGTAGCGGCGGATCGCCGGCGCCACATGGACGCGCTGGGCTTGCACGATCATCTCGGCGACGCCAGGGGCGTCGTTCACCGGCCCGATGTCGGTGAGGGGCGTTCCGGAGCTGTGGCTCGACAGGATCTCGACCTCCACCTCGGCGGTCGGGTAGCCGATCGACAACCGGAGCATGAACCGGTCGAGCTGCGCTTCGGGCAGCGGGTACGTTCCCTCGTGCTCGATCGGGTTCTGCGTCGCGATCACCATGAACGGCGTACCGAGCGGGTGGGTCTCGGTGTCCACCGTGACCTGCCGCTCCTCCATGCACTCCAGGAGGGCCGACTGCGTCTTGGGGCTGGCTCGGTTGATCTCGTCAGCGAGCACGATGTTCGCGAAGATGGCGCCCGGCTTGAACTCGAAATCCGCACGCTCCTGGTTGAACACGTTCACGCCGGTGACGTCCGTCGGGAGCAGGTCGGGGGTGAACTGGATGCGACGGAACGAACAATCGATCGAGCGCGCGATCGCCTTCGCGAGCATCGTCTTGCCCACGCCGGGAACGTCTTCGATCAGGAGGTGCCCCTCGGCCACCAGGGCGACGAGCGCCAGGCGGATCTCGTTGTGCTTCCCGCGCACGACACGCTCGACGTTGGCCTCGATCTCGTGGAAGCTCGCGGCGAACCGCTGCCAGTCCTGTTGCTGTCGAACCTCCAACGGGTACCTCCGGGACTTCTCGGCGGGCCAGGGTGGCCACCATCTTACGGCCGGCCTTCCGTTACGGCTGCGGCCGAACGTCTCAGCCGGTTCTACGGTCGGAAACGACCGCAAGTTCCCGGAAACGGGCCGGGATCGATCCGAGTCTGCGCAGGGCTGGTGACGCGTGCGATAGCCGGACGGGTTCCCGAGGGAGGCGGGAACCCTCCGGGTGAGACGACGGGCCGGCCCGGCCGACGGACGCCCCGCGCGGCCCCTGTTCGCAACTCCAGGCATCTCGGCCGAGCCGACCCGTCGTGTCCCTCGCTAGATTACACGCGTGTGATTCGTTCCGCCAGGGGGTCATCCGGACCGGCGCCGGACCGGAACGTGGAACTGGCGGCTAGACTGGCCGGCATGGGCCGCGCCCTCGTGCTCAACGCGTCCGATTCGCCCCTCGCGGTCGTTGCCGCGCGCCGCGCCGTGGTGCTGGTCCTGAAGGAGAAGGCCGAGGTCGTCGCCTCGAATGGTTTGGTGTTCCGGTCGGCGACGATCTCGATGGAGGCTCCGTCCGTCGTTCGGCTCCGCCGCTACGTGCGCGTGCCCTACCGTCCGCATGCCCCGCTCACGCGACGCGCGGTGTTCGCACGCGATGAATGGACGTGTCAGTACTGCACGGTGCCGGCCGAGAACCTCGATCACGTGATCCCTCGCTCCCGCGGAGGCACCCACACGTGGGAGAACGTGGTTGCGGCCTGTCGGCGATGCAACGCCAAGAAGGAGAACCGCACGCCGCAAGAGGCGGGCTTCACCCTTGCGCGCCGCCCGTTCGCTCCCACTGACGGGTTCCGCCTGACCCTCGGCCGGCTCGAGCCCGGATGGGAGGACTACCTCAAGTAGTCCGCCCCGCGTGGTCCAGCAGCTCCCCACAGGCTTTCCTCTACCGATCCCCTGCAACTGCACCGCCTTTTCCGTTGTTCCGCTGTTGACCCAGTGGAGTAATAGTGGCATAAAGGTGGGCCACAGTGGAGGAAAGGGGAGGGGGCGTGGCGGAACTGCTCGGCACGCACAGCTATCAGCTCGACCCCAAGGGCAGGGTGTCGTTGCCCGGGCGCTTCCGCGATGCGTTCGCGGACGGCGTCTGGTTGACCATCGGCCAGGACGGCTGCCTGTTCTGCTTCCCCAGGGTCGAGTGGGAGCGGCGTTCCGACGAGGTCGCGTCCTCCCCCCTCTCCGATGCCGACGGCCGCGCGTACTCGCGCCTGTTCTTCGGGTCCTCGGACGAGGCGAAGCTCGACGGGCAGGGCCGCGTGACGATCCCGCAGCGGTTGCGGGAAGCCGTCGGTATCGACAAAGAAGTGGTGGTGCTCGGCGTTCGGGACCGGATGGAGATCTGGGATCGCGAGGCCTACGACCGCTACACGGACCGGTA
>CAZDXK010000137.1:0-3051 GCA_964509215.1 uncultured Actinomycetes bacterium
CCGCATGGCCGAATCGTCGAGCCGGGCGCGGCGCCTGCCGCTCCTGCTGGTCGGCATCGCCGTCGGGTTCAACCTCTGGGCGCTGCGGGCCGAGCTCCTCGACGTCTGGTACTTGAACGACGCCGGCATCCACCATTCGATGGTTCGTTGGGCGGCGCAGCGGATCCGCGACGGGCATCTCCCGTTCGACGGGTGGTACCCCTACCTGTCGCTCGGTTCGTCGCGATTCCACCACTACCAGAGCCTGCCGCACATCCTGACGGGCGGGCTGTCCACGGTCGTCGGCGCGGGAGCGTTCCGCTGGTCGCTGTACGGCCTGCTGAGCACGTGGCCCATCGCCGTCTACTGCGGCGGGAGATTGCTCGACCTCAAGCCGTGGCCGGCCGGCGTGGCGGCGCTCGTCTCGCCGCTCATCGTGAGCGCCCCGACGCTCGGGTTCGAATGGTCGAGCTACGTGTGGCGAGGCTCGGGTACGTGGGCACAGCTCTGGGGGATGTGGGCGCTCCCGTTCGCATGGGGGCTCTCGTGGCGTGCGGTCTCGAAGGGCCGGACGATCGGGCTCGCCGCCCTGGTGCTCGGCGTCACGGTCTGTCTGCATCTGCTGCTCGGGTATCTCGCGTTGTTGAGCGTGGGCGTGTGGGTGCTGCTGTCGCCGGGAGACCTCCGGCGCCGGCTCGGACGTGCGGCGCTCGTGGGCGTCGGCGCGCTGGCGACCGCCGCCTGGATGCTGGTGCCCGCCATAACCGACGCCAGGTGGATGACCCAGGACGAGTTCTCGCGGGGCACGTTCTACTACGACTCGTTCGGGGCGCGGAGGGTGCTGGGGTGGTTGGTCACCGGGCGGATCTTCGACGACGGCCGGGTGCCCGTCGTGAGCGTGCTCGCCCTGATCGGGCTGGCAGCCTGTGTGTGGTGGTTCCGCCGGAGCGAGGCGGCGCGCGCGGTCCCGGCGGTGGGACTGCTCAGCCTGCTGTTGTTCTTCGGCCGGCCGACGCTGGGTTTCGCGATCGATCTGCTCCCCGGTGCGGGCGACCTCTTCCTCCGGCGATACGTCACGGGCGTTCACCTGGCCGGCATCTACCTGGCGGGGATCGGCGGAGCCTGGGTGCGGACGAACGCGCTGCACCTGGTCCGCACCCGCGCGGCGTGGCTCCGGCCCGCGTTCGCCACCGCGGCGGTCGGGTTCGTGCTGAGCGCGGGGGTCGCGGTGGCCGCCGCCGAGCGCTACTCCTTCGAGCGGAGAGGCGCCCGGTGGATCTCGGAGCAACGCGTGGCCCGGTCGACCGAGGGCGCCGACTTCGTGTCGCTCGTGGACACCGCTCGGGCCACCGCGACCGGCCGCATCTTCAGCGGCATGCGAGCGAACAGGTCCTCGCCGAAGATCGGCTTCGTACCCGCGTTCGTCGCTCTGCTGAACCTGGACGCCGACGCCGTGGGTTTCACCCGTCCCACGTGGTCGCTGATGGCCAACGTGGAGAATCGATTCGCCGCGCACGTCGCCGCCCAGGTCGACATGTTCGGGGTGCGGTGGGCGGTCCTGCCCGAAGGTGTCACGCCCCCCGCGGGCTCGCTGCGGTCGGGAACCGCCGGCCGTTGGGTGCTGTGGTCGACGGGGGACATCGGCTACCTCTCGGTGGTCGACACGGTGGCCCCGGTCGTGGTGGACCGAACGGACCTGGGCCTGCGCATGGCGGCGTTCCTCAGCTCCGATCTTCCCCTGCAGGGCCGATACCCGACGCTCGCGTTCGGCGGCGAGCCCGGGGCCGAGCCGACGCTGGGTCCGGGGGAGATGCCGACGACGCCCTCCGGGAGCGTGCTGACGGCGTTCGCGCGACTTGCCGACGGGCGTTTCGGTGGCGAGGTCCGCGCGGACCGCACGGCGGTCGTCATGTTGAAGGCCTCGTTCGATCCGCGGTGGACCGTGATGGTCGACGGCGTCGGTGCCCGCCCGCAGATGATCGCGCCCGGGTTCGTGGGGGTTCGCGTCGATGCGGGACGCCACCGGGTCCTCTTCGTGTACCGGCCCTACCCCTGGTACGGGGCGTTGTTCGCACTCGGCGCGGTGGTGATGCTGGCGCTCTGGGCGATGGAGCGGCGCCTGGCTCGACGGCGTTCGCGAGACGACGTGACGCGCGAGCCGGGCACCGACCGAGCGTCCTGATAACCTGCTTCCGCCGCAGACAGCAGGGGCGCGAGAGCGCGTAATCCCGACCGGGTACCCGCCGAGGCAACCGAAGATGTCGCGTCCCGCGCGTCTCCGCCGTCTGCGGAGGCGCGTTGTTCATTTCCTACAGGAGGCGCGATGCCCAAGGCCGAGAAGATCGAGCGGGTCGCTGAGCTGAAGGCGGGGATCGAAGGATCCGACGCACTGCTGCTCACCGAGTACCGCGGCCTCACGGTGTCCGACATCACCGAGCTTCGCCGGTCCCTCGCGGAGGGCGGCGCCCGGTTCGCCGTGGTGAAGAACACCTTGATGCAACGGGCGGCGGCCGATGCGTCGATCGAGGACTTCGAGTCCCTGCTCGATGGACCGACCGCGGTCGCGTTCATCGCCGGCGACCCGGTCGCGGCGGCCAAGAAGGTCGTGGACGCCGCGAAGAAGTTCCCCACCCTGATCCTCAAGGGCGGCTACATGGACGGCAAGGTCCTCTCGGCCGACGAGGCGAGAGGGCTCGCGGACCTGGAACCCCGCGAGGTCATGCTCTCGAAGATCGCCGGCTTACTGAAGGGCGAGATGTCTCGCGCCGCAGCCATGTTCGTCTCCGCGCAGTCGAAGTTCCTCTCGCTGCTCGAGGCCTACAAGGAGAAGGTGCCCGACGACTCGGTGCCTGAGGCCGCCGAGCCGGTCGCAGGGCCCGCGCCGACGGCCGAGACCACGGAGGATGAGGCGACCACCGGTGGGACCGCGCAGGAAGAGGCGCCAGCCGCGGTCGAAGAAGCGGCGTCGGCCGTCGAGGAGACCAGCGAGGCCGCAGCCTCCGACGCAGAAGTTGGAGCCGAAGCAGAAGGAGAGGAGTAACCGATGGCGAAGATGAGCACGGACGAGTTGCT
>CAZDXK010000137.1:3151-5193 GCA_964509215.1 uncultured Actinomycetes bacterium
CCGAAGCAGAAGGAGAGGAGTAACCGATGGCGAAGATGAGCACGGACGAGTTGCTCGGTCAGTTCAAGGAGATGACGCTCCTCGAGCTGTCGGAGTTCATCAAGCAGTTCGAGGAAGCCTTCGACGTGAAGGCGGCCGCGGCGGGCCCCGTGATGATGGCGGCGCCCGGTGGCGGCGGGGGCGGCGCCGAGGCCGAGGAAGAGCAGTCCGAGTTCGACGTGGTGCTCACCGGCGCGGGCGACAAGAAGATCCAGGTCATCAAGGAGGTGCGTGCGCTCACCAGCTTGGGCTTGAAGGAGGCCAAGGATCTGGTGGACGGCGCGCCACAGGCGGTCCTGGAGAAGGTCACCAAGGAGGCCGCCGACAAGGCGAAGGAGCAGCTCGAGGCGGTCGGAGCGTCGGTCGAGATCAAGTAGTTCCAGCGCTGGCTCGTGGGGCGGTCCTGCTCCACGGGCCGGCGTGCGTTTCGTCCCTCCATCCCCGGCGAAAGTTTCGGTGAAGCGACATCGTTTTTCCCTCCGAAGCGTATGCCAACGGTCATGAAGGTCACCTAGGGGATGCCTTTAGGTGCAATGACCTATCCGGATCCTGGCGATGGTTGGCAGTGATGGCCCATATGGGAGGAATCGTCCCTTCTCCCTACGCCCCTGTGCTAGTGTCCGGCGCGTGGATCGGTTCTCTCCACGCCCCCTGGCTGAGGAGTTGCGGCACAATGACAACCGTCGACGGCAGGCACTTCGGTAACCGGCTGCGCGAAGCCCGCGTCCAGGCCGGATTCAGCCAGTCCGAGCTCGAAGAGCTGTCCGGGATCCCCAAGGCCCGGCTCTCGCGGTACGAGAACGGGCACGTGGAGCCCTCGATCCAGACGCTCGCCCGGTTGGCGCGGGCGCTCAACGTGTCCGAGGCGTCGCTGCTGGGGGATCGGCGCGCGATCCTGGAGGGATTCTTCAACGTCTTGTCGTCCCGCGGCGTGCACATCGCCTCGGTGGACCAGGGCGCCCGGCTGGCCAGCGCGGTCGCCGACATGGTCCTGGCTCTCGGAGGCATGCAGTCGTTCGGCGCCGACGACGCCGTCGCGGAGGAGCCGGGGATGAGCGACGAGGCGGTTGACCTGACGTCGTGGGCCGACGCCACGGTCGGGGCCCCGGCCGGGCCACCCGCAGGCGACATCTCCTGAGGCTCCCGGGCCGCTGACCACGGAGCCCCGTCGCGTATGGGCGTGACCATCGACGGCGTCAAGATCGTTGACCTCGAGGTCCGCTCCGACGTCCGTGGATCCTTCGTCGAGTTCTACCGCGGCTCATGGCTGCCCGGGGACCGTCCGGCCGTGCAGGGCAATGTATCGCGCTCGATCGCCGGCACGCTCCGCGCGATGCACTTCCATCGCGGGCAGTGGGACTACTGGCTCGCGCTGTCCGGGGAGGCCTTCGTCGCGCTCGTCGACCTGCGGACCGGGTCGCCGACCGAACGAGTCACGTCGACGCTGCGGCTGTCCGAAGGGACGCCGCGGGGTCTCTTCATCCCGCCCGGGGTCGCCCACGGGTTCCTCGCCGAAACCGATCTCGTCTTGGGATACCTGGTCGATCGCTATTTCGATGGGACTGACGAATGGGGGATCGCCTGGAACGACCCGGCACTCGGGGTCGACTGGCCCGCCACGGATCCCATCCTGTCCGACCGGGATCGCAGCAACCCGAGCCTGGCCGAAGCGTTGCGGGACCCCATCCCGTACCCGGCCCCCATGGGTTGACCTCGGCCGCAGGAGGGCGTAGCCTTCCGCTCGTCCCTGCCGGGGATCGCGCGGGTGCGGTTGACTGCGCCTACTTTCGTGCGTACACTACCCGATTGCCGTGCCGTCCACCGCGCTCTGCCGTGCGCCAGCTAGCTTCCTCAAGGGGGATCCCTTTTGCCTGATCAGCTCGTCCCTGTCCGTGAACGTGTCAGTTTCGCCAAGCTCGACGAGGTCCTGCCGCTTCCCGACCTCGTGGGGATCCAACGGGAGTCGTTCGATTGGCTCCTGTCCGAGGGCCTGAAAGAGGTCC
>CAZDXK010000138.1:0-5190 GCA_964509215.1 uncultured Actinomycetes bacterium
GCCGCCGAGCCGATGGCTCGCCCCACGCGCACACGGTAGACCGCGACCGCCTCGTTGCCGAGGAAGCCGATCACCCCGGCGATCAGCACCACCCAGACGTGCTCGAGTGAGACGGGATGACGCAACCGGTCGATCGCCTCGAAGGCGGCGAAGACCGCGGACGCGGCGATCATCGCCACGATGGCCAATCCAGCCAGGTCTTCGGCGCGGTGGTAGCCGTAGGTGTAGCGGTGGTTGGCAGGCCGGCGGCCAAGGCGGAACGCGATGAGGAGCGGGACCGCCGTGAGCGCATCGGTGAAGTTGTGGATCGTGTCGGCGAGCAGCGCGACCGAACCGGTGAAGATGACCACGATCGCCTGCGCGACGGCGGTCGCGGCGAGCAGCGTCAGGGAGATCCACGTCGCGCGGACCCCTTGAGCGGTCGCGAGGAGCGCCGATTCGATCGTGCCGAAATGCTCGTGCCGATGTTCGTGGGGTGGTTCGCGGTGTTCGTCCGCCGCCGGCGCGTCCGGGCTCATCGGCACCGCTCGATGGTAGTCAGGCTCGGGGGCCGTTTCAGGGCTTCATGCGGGGAAGCTGGGCCAGTTCCTTCGCGACCTCATCCGGGTCGAACAACGGCCCCCATCGGTCCTTGATCACGCCGTCGGGGCCGATCAGGAAGAGCCAGGGCTCCGTCAGGGTGCCGGACTGGTCGCAGCACACCCAATCGGCCGCCGCCTCGTTCACCACGCTCTTCTGGTAGTTGCGCCAGATCTCCACGTGGATGAAGACGGCCCGGTCCGGATAGCGCTTCGCGAGATCCTCCAGCCCGTCGGTCTGGGGCCCGCACATGATGCTGACGCAGAACGTCGGCGTGGAGAAGATCACGAGGATCGGCCGGTGTTCGCCGAGCGCGTCCGCGATCGTCGTCCGATGCAGCTCGGGGTCGGGCACCGCCGCGCCGTCGAGCGCGCGCGAGTCGATGGCGGCCGGAGGCACGCCCTTCGAGTCGATCGTCAGGTTCTCCGTCCGCTGCGCGCGGTCGCCTGGAGCCGGCAGCGAGTGCGCTTCGGACACGACGAAGTTCGTGGAGAGCGTCTGGGTCCCCTCGCCGGGCAGTTCGACCGTGGCATCCACCTGCCATGTCCCCGCTCGGTCGAACTCGACGTCCGCCTGATAGACGCCTCGGGCGTCGTTGGGAACGGTGAACGCCGGGGCGGGACCGCTCTGGGGTGTGCCGAACGCGGCGACGTACGTGCCGGTCGCCTGCGGCCCCGGCTGCGGAGCTCCCGAGCCGTCTCCCAGGAAGGAGAACGCGAGCGACATCCGTCCGAACGACAGCAGCTTCACTCCCTCGCCGTCGCTCGAGAAGATCCCGAGCTCGAAGTGCTGCGGAGCGCCCACGGCGAGGTCGCTGCTCGCGACCTCCATCGACAGGCTGGACGCGGCCGGGTTCGCTCCCGACGGCGTCGGCGTCGATGGATCGTCGGCGCCGGTGCAGGCGCTCGCGAGCAGCGCGGCGCCGAGCACGGCGGCGAGGAGACGGCGGGAGGGCATCCCCATCATCTTCTCGCGCCGTGGCCGGAACGTCCGGTCAGGCCACGGCTCCTTCGTGACGCAGGAGCCAGCGCTTGCGGTCCTCGTGACGCCCGTATCCGCCGATCGTCCCCCCCGCGTGCACGACCCGATGGCACGGGACGAACAGCTCGATCGGGCAGCGGCTCAGCACACCCCCCGCCGCCCGGCCCGCCCGGAGGCTGCCGGCGCTGGCCGCGACGTCACCGTACGTGGCGAGTTCGCCGAACGGGATGGCCATCGTCGCCTCCAGGACCCGTCGTCCGAAGCCGCTCGGCACCAGCATGAGATCGACGGGTGTCTCGAACGTCCGTCCCGTCCCGCGGAAGTAGGCCTCGACGCCGCGGCGCAATGGCGTCACGCTGCGGGCGGCCCACCGGCCGATCGAAGTCCCGAGCCGCGCCTCGAGCCGCTCCAGCTCGGGACCGACGTCCTCGTCGGAGAACATCGTCCACACCACGCCGTCGTCTGAGACGACGACGGCCATGACGCCGAGCGGCGTGGGGATCAGCGTGGATCCGTAGCTCGTCACACCGGAGGCCAGGGATAGGGTCGTCCCGGGCCGGGTTCCGGGAAAACCCCGGTGGCCAGCACGGAGTCGATCCGCTCCTCGAGCGCCCGCAGCTCCGCGGTTGAGAGAAGCTCGTCGAGCTCCGCTCGCAGGCCGCCCAGCTGCAACCGCTCCCGGAGCGTGCGGACGTCGTCGAGCAGCTCGGCCGGGATCGGCTCGCCGATGTGCTCCCAGATCACGGTACGGAGCTTCGGCTCCTCGCTGAAGCAGACGCCGTGGTCGACTACCCAGATCGTGCCGTCCGGCGCCAGCAGGCAGTGGCCGCCCTTCCGATCGGCGTTGTTCACAACCATGTCGAAGAGAGCGACGCGCCGGAACTCGGCGGCATGCGTCCCCTCGAGCGTGAAGTAGTGCTGCGAGGGGTCGAACTCCACGAACAGCTGCGCAGAGCCGAGACCCTCGGGACCTTCCCGGAGCACCGTCGGAGGGACGTTCGGCCAGCCGAGCTCGCGCGCGACCACGTACGCCGCGACCTCACGCCGGCAGAGCGTCCCCTCGGCGAAGTCCCAGAGCGGCATCTCACCCCGGCGAGGCTTGTAGACGGCGAGGATCTGGTCGTCGCCCGACGTGGCGCGCGCGAGGAACGTGTAGTTCGACGAGTTCGGCAACAGGCCGAGCAGCTCGAGCTCGCCGGAGACGAGCGCCGCCGGGAGCCGTGGGTCGTTCAGGTCCGCTTCGAGTGGCCGTTCATCGCCGGGCACGCGTGTCCCTCCGGGTCGAGGGGGTTGCCGCAGTACTGGCAGGTGGGTCGGCCTCGGTCGACCACCGTTGCCGCGTGTCGCGAGAGCGCCAGCATCTGCTCGCGGGACGCCAGCAGGCGCAGCAGCTCGGCATCCTCCTGAAGCAGCAGCGAAGGGTCGTCTTCCTCGAGCTCGGGCTGGAACTCTTCGATCTCGAGCAAGAACAGGTCGGAGTCCTCCTCGTAGCCGATCGACAGGCGCCCCGCGCGCCATCGGGGTTCGAACGGCTGCTCGAGGTCCATCTCCTCCTCGCCGGGGCCGGTACCGGTTTCGAGCCCGATCGTGGCGAGGAGATCGAGCACCGACGCGGCGAGCAGCCGGACCTGCTCCTTCTCGACGATGAGCGTCACGAGATCGGTCCCATGGCGCGCCTGGAGGTAGAACGTGCGGAGGCCCGGCTCCCCGACGGCGTCGGCGGTGATCCGGTCGACGGGGCCCAGATCCATGCGGTCTATCCTCGCAGGTTCCGTTTGGTTGGCGGTGGCGGAGCGAACCGTTCCAGGCTGCCGGTGTCGTTGACGAGAAGGACGTGCGGGCCTGCGTCGCCGAGCGAGATGGCACACACGGATGCCGGGTCGGCCATCGTTCGCTGGAACAGATCCAGGTGCGCGCCGGACAGGTGGGCGACCAACATCCGGATGATGTCGCCGTGGGAGCCCACCGCGACACGACCTCGGGGGTGCTTCGTCGCGATCGCCTGGATCTCGGCCAGCGCCCGCGCCTGCGCGTCGGCGAACGACTCCCCGCCCGGGAACCGGAACTGCGAGGGGCGATGGATCAGCTCCTTCCACATCCGGGTCCGGCGGACCTGTGCGAGGGGGCGCCCGGTCCAGGCCCCCACGTCCATCTCGATCAGGCGTTCGCGCGTGACGACGTCCAGGCGCTGCCGCGCTGCGAGCGGGGCCATGGTCTCGACGCATCGGTCGAGTGGACTCGAGTAGACGGCGGTAAGCCGGATGGGGATGAACCGCTCCGCGAGCGCCTCCGCCTGCGCGCGTCCGCGGTCGTCGAGCGGGACGCCGGGGGTTCGGCCGTACAGCGTCTTTCCGGTCACGGCAGTAAGCCCGTGACGGATCAGGAAGAGGGTGGTCACGGACCGGCAGGATACGCCGCCGGCAAGTGGACCTCGAAGGTGGAGCCGCGTCCGAGCTCGCTCTGGACCTGCACACGGCCGCCATGGTTCTCGGCCACGTGCTTCACGATCGCGAGACCGAGCCCAGTGCCTCCCGTCTCGCGCGACCGCGCACGATCCACGCGGTAGAAGCGCTCGAAGACGCGTGGGAGCTCGCGGGTCGGGATCCCGACGCCGGTGTCTTCCACCGAGAGCACCACCTCGTCGCGATCGGGTGTCACCCGCACTTGGATCCGTCCCGGGGAACGTGTGTAGCGGATCGCGTTGTCGATGAGGTTGCGGATCAGCAGGGAGAGATCGCGGGCAGACCCGACCACGGTGGTCGGCAGCGGGGCCTCGACCTGGAGCTCGAGACCGGCCTCGCGGACGGCGTTCTCGAACCGCTGGCCCTCTTCCCGCACGAGCGCATCCAACGACACGCGCTCGTCGAGCGCGCTCTCTGACTCCAGGCGGGAAAGATCGAGCAGGTCGGCCACGATCCGCGAGAGGCGCATCGCGTCGCGCTCCAGCTGCGCGGCGAAGCGCGGTACCGCCGCAGCGTCATCGTGAGCTGCGTGGCGGAGCGTCTCCGCGGCGGCCTGGATCGAGGCCGCCGGCGTCTTGAGCTCGTGCGACGCGTTCGCGACGAAGTCTTTGCGGACCGCTTCCATACGGCGCGTCTCACTCACGTCGGTTGCGACCAGAAGGACGGATCCGTCGCTGCCGGCGGGTGTGGCGGTCAGACGGAGCCATCGGGCCGGACTACCCGTCTCCGTCTCCATCGAGCCGGGTTTCCGCGTCGTCGCGACATCGCGGGCCATCTCCCGGACCGACGGCGGGTAAAGCTGCGAAAGCGATTCCGGCCTTCCTCCTAGATGACGGTCAAGCGCGTCGTTCGCGAAGGCCGTCTGGCCGTGGCCGTCCATCAGGAGGACGCCCTCCTGCATCGACCCGAGCGTGAGATCCTGGACGCGGCGTGCCTCGTCCGCCGCCGCCCGGTTCCGCTCGACATCCAGCTCGGCCGCTCGGAGCGCTCCGTCGGCCCGTTCGGCTGCGGACGATCGGGCGAGCCACGTTGCCGCGGCACCCACTCCGACGCCGGCCACTGCCGCCAGGGCTAGCCAGGTCGCTTCCATCGCCGGGAGTCTAGAGGGGGTGTCGGGGTCCCCGACCACGATGTTCGCCGTCCGTTCCTCTGGGTGCCCCGGAATGGA